>JAICXX010000239.1 GCA_025934485.1 Chitinophagaceae bacterium | reverse complement strand
TGGCTTCAAAATCGGTACCGTCGCCTACCATAAATCTACCAGACCGCCGGATGTTTTCCCGCCCCGCAACTTATTCTATCCCGATCCAGACTCGAATGATATCTATCGAAACGACCCCAAAGGCCAATACGCCCTTATTTCCACCGGCATCAAAAACTTTTTGGAGACAAAAATGCTCACCCTCGACCACGACACGCTGCGTATCTGCCTCGATAGAAAGTCCTTCGATTCCGTGATCGAAACACTGGACCCCGGCAAGATCCGATTGGATACGACGAACATCACGCTTTGCTTTTACACGACGGCGGAACTAAAACGGCTTGCAGCAACATCCGCGCGAGCCGTGAGATATATTCAGCTGACACAAATCATTGACTATTGGAAGGCCGCGCGGATCGAGATGACCTACGTTATCTCGCTTCCCAAATGTATTCATCACTTCAGCGAACACGAGTATCACGCCCTGTTTGAATACAAGAAGCGTGGGAACGAGTACGTTCTTCTTGGCGAGCCTGTACCACCTGGCTGGTCCCTGGTCGAACACCCATAGATCGTCCTCTCCGGCATTGAATTTGCGGCCCTACTTAAAACGAAAAGCTATGTCGGTTCCTACAGCCGGTGGCGCCGTTCGGTATATCGTCAACGATGTCGCCACCGCCATCTCCTTTTATACGGAATTTTTGCACTTCCAAACGGTCATGCACCCATCGCCGGGCTTCGCTATCATCAGCAGGGATAATCTCCGTTTACTGCTCACAAAAGCCGGTCCCGGAGGCGGCGGACAACCCATGCCGGATGGAGCTACGCAGGCGCCCGGCGGCTGGAACCGGATACATCTTGTAGTTGATGACCTGGAAAGAACGGTCGCCGAACTAAACCGCAAAAATGCAAAATTCCGCAACGAGCTCGTCCACGGTGTCGGCGGTAATCAAATCCTGCTGGAAGATCCTTCTGGCAATCTGATCGAGCTATTTGAATATAAGCAAAGTACCTAGGCCCTCGAGATCACCGGGCGGGCATCCTGGGCAGCCGGAAGCATGCGCTGGAAGTGATTGTCAAAGGCGGTGTGGCAAAAATGCCGGACCGCCTTCGCGGGCAGCGAAGCTACTGCGGATTGCCTTCACCATTGTCGAGGGCCGTGTGGTCTATAACGCACAATCATCCTTATCTTTATCGTGAATGGCACACAACGAATACGACGCTATAGTCATCGGCTCCGGGATAAGCGGTGGAGTAGCCGCAAAGGAGCTCACGGAGAAAGGCTTAAAAACCCTTCTTCTTGAGCGGGGGATGAACATCGAGCACATCAAAGATTACACGGAGGCGAACAAGGAAGCCTGGGACTACCCCCACAGGGGCGACCGCACGCAGCAGATGATCAAAGACTATCCTGTGCTTCGGCGAAAGTATCCGCTGAATGAACGGAACCTTTCCTGGTGGGCCAGCGATAAGGATAGCCCATACACCGAGGTCAAACGCTTCGATTGGTTTCGCGGATATCACGTCGGCGGGCGTTCGCTTTTATGGGGAAGACAGACCTACCGGTGGAGTGATATGTATTTCGAGGAAAATGCCAGGCAAGGGATCGCGATCGACTGGCCTGTACGTTACAAGGATATCGAGCCCTGGTATGACTATGTGGAACGTTTTGCCGGGATCAGCGGATCTAAGGAAGGGCTGCCGGAACTTCCCGACAGCCAGTTCCTGCCGCCGATGGAAATAAATTGTGTAGAGAAGGACCTGGCCCAACGGATAAAAAAGCTCTTTGACGGGAGACGTAAGATCATCATCGGCCGCTGTGCGCATGCGACCGTACCCATGGAGGGCCGGCAGTGTCAGTTTCGCAACAAGTGTTGGTTTGGTTGCCCTTTTGGCGGTTATTTTAGTACGCAATCCGTAACGCTCCCTGCAGCGATGAAAACGGGGAATCTCACCCTTAGGCCCTGGTCTATCGTGACCCGGCTGTTGTTTGACAAGGATAATAAGCGGGCTACGGGCGTGGAAGTGTTGGATGCGGAGACAATGCAGACCTATGTGTACAAGGCAAAGGTCATTTTTTTGAATGCGTCTACTCTGAACAGCGCCTGGATCTTGATGAACTCGGCCACCGATATTTGGCCTGGAGGATTGGGAAGCAGCTCGGGAGAGCTGGGACACAATGTAATGGATCACCACCAGGGTTTATCGGCCAGCGGCAGGGTCGAAGGCTATCTCGATAAATATGTTTACGGCCGGCGGGCGAACGGGATCTATATTCCCCGTTTCCGGAACTTTTTTGGCGATAAGCGGGACTATCTGCGCGGGTTCGGTTATCAGGGCGGCGCGGCGCGCAGTCGGGGCGTACCTGATTCCGGCTGTTACATTGGGACTGGGTTCAAGGAGGTAATGTCCGAGCCTGGCGCCTGGACGTTCAGCCTCGATGCCTTCGGCGAGATCCTTCCTTATCATGACAATAAGATCACCCTTGACAAAACAAGGAAAGACAAATGGGGTCTGAATATACTGGCCATGGATTGTGAGCTAAAGGAGAATGAACGGAAGATGCGGGTGGACATGCTGAATGATGCCAAGGAAATGCTTGCGGCGCTCGGCGTGAAAGACGTCGAAGGGGTAGACGATAACGATAGTCCGTATCCCGGGCGAAGCATCCATGAGATGGGCACGGCAAGGATGGGGGCCGATCCCGGGTCTTCGGTGTTGAATAAATGGAATCAGGTATGGGACGCGCCAAACGTGTTTGTCACCGACGGCTCCTTTATGGTCTCCTCGGCTTGTCAGAATCCCAGCCTTACCTATATGGCCTTTACCGCGCGTGCGGCTGATTATGCGGTAGAGGAGTTAAAAAAGAGAAATTTGTGAGGTGGTAGGCGGCTGTGTTTATTTTTGACAAGATAACCGACAAATTTCAGATTATCCTGTTATTATTCTACCTTTATCGTATGGAGCTCATCCCTTCCATACAAGAGTACGCGGGGCTGCCGATCCCTCATCACGTCATGAAGTGGCTGTTGAAGGAATACGAGCAGCCCAACGACAAAATACATAACTTGTTGAAAAAGGGTATTTTAGAGCAGGTCAAGAAGGGACTCTATATCGCGGGACCGGCGATCACCAAGAGCAAGCCCGAACCATTCCTGGTGGCCAACCATATTCTCGGTCCTAGTTATGTCTCCCTGGAAAGTGCGCTCTCGTACTACAGCTTGATCCCCGAACGGGTGTACACAATCACCTCTGTCACGACGAAGGCCCCTCGTGTATACAACACTCCGCTCGGGAGTTTTACCTATACCCGGCTACAATTACCCTATTACAGCTACGGCATCCGGAGCATCGAGCTCGCGCCGCAACAGCGGATCATGATCGCATCACCGGAAAAAGCGATCCTGGATAAGATCATTACCACCGCCGGTGTAGAATTCCGAAGCAAGTCGGGTGCATTATCCTACCTGGAAGAAGACCTCCGGATCGATACCGACCAACTCTCCCAATTAGACCTCCGGAGCATGGCGAACTGGATCTCTTTTGGACCAAAGAAGCAAAGTTTGCAGTTTTTACTTGAAACGATACAAGGACTATGATCAAAGAATGGCTTGACTCGTATAAACCCGGCAACAAAGAGGATGCAACAGCCGCCTTACGGGAGATCATGCAGCAGGTGGCTCTGGCCGGGCTTTACCGGGCGGGCTTCTACGAAAAGGCTGCCTTTTATGGCGGCACAGCGCTTCGTATCTTTTATCGCCTGGACCGATTTTCCGAAGACCTGGATTTCTCGCTGCTGGCCGACGATCCCGATTTTACTTTTAGCCCTTACCTGAAAGCGATCGTCACGGAGTTTAGCTCGCAGGGGATGAAAGTATCTGTTCGGGAAAAGGAGAAGAAAGTTGCCACCAACGTCCAATCCGCCTTTCTAAAATCGGAAACCATCTGGAAAGAACTCGTGCTCGACGCCATAGTCCCGGGACAAGGACTGCAGCAAACCGCCAATATACAGATCAAGATCGAGGTGGATAAACATCCTCCCCTGGGATTTCAAACCGAAGAAAAACTCCTCACCCAACCCTTCTCCTTTTACGTCAAATGCTTTGCACTTCCCTACCTATTTGCTGGCAAGATGCATGCGCTGCTCTTTCGCAAATGGCAAAACAATGTCAAAGGGCGGGATTGGTATGACATGGAATGGTATATCCGAACAGGCGTTGCGATGAGTCTGTCACATTTTCTGCAACGGGCAATGAACAGCGGAGATTGGGCCAGCCGTTCGATCACCGCCGCAGAATTCCGCGCGTTGCTAAGTAAAAAGATCGACGCGGTGAATATGGACAGGGTAAAAGACGATGTGATTCGTTTTATTCCACATCGGGAGAAGATTGCGATCTGGTCGCCGGCGTATTTTCATGATCTGGCTGCGAGCTTAAAGCTGGATGCGGAGGAAGTGAGACTGTAATCTGTCGACTTGTCAAGCCGGACGGGATAAATTTATCATATGAAATTTGTTGCTGCCTGCGTGTGTCTATGTGTCTTTTCGCTGTTCTTGAGCCCCCTGCTCGCACAAACCGAACACGGCTTTGTCATAACGGGTACGATACAGGGCGCAAAAGACGGTGAGGTCGTTAAACTGTACGATTTGGATGCACAAAAGGTCCTCGACTCGACGCAGCTGAGCGCAGGGAAATTTATCCTGAGGGGAAGGGTCGAACAGCCCGCCGCCTGCTGGCTCCAGTGTGAAAATGAATACGCAACCATCATGGTGGGGGATCGTTCGATGACCTTTAGGTCGCCGTTGAAAAATATGTTCCTGGAACATGCCGCCAAGGGCGATAAAGAGCAGGCGCTGATCAGCGCCATGGAAAAACAGCAATATCCGTATAATAAAAGATACATGGGCGCGCTGGATAGTCTGATGAATAAGCGCTACCGGGACGACGCAGACAGGGACCGCCTGAAGGATATCTTTGAAACATATGAGGATTCTGCGATGAAAGTCTATGTGGAGTTTGGAAAACGGCATGCCGATAGCTATTATGGCCAGGATGTCCTTTATCGAAACAGAAAGAAAATACCACATGACACGCTTGCCCGTCTTTATAGTGCCATGCGTCCGGAACTAAAAAGCAATCAACGGGGGAGAGGATTGCAATTGTTCTTGAACAGTGCACTGGCAGAGAAAGGAAAGATGATGATCGACTTTGAAGTGAAAACGATCGATGGCCAGCCGTTTAAACTGTCTTCGCTGAAAGGAAAATACATTTACCTCACCTTCGGAAGTGTGGGATGCGGGCCCTGCAGAATGGAAAATAAGGCACTGGCCGCCCATTATAGCGAGCTCTCGCCGGCCATAGCGATCGTTTCGTTCTCTCTGGACCGGCATCGGGAAGAGTGGGAGAGGATGACCCGGGAAGATCACATCAACTGGTACAATGTGTCCGATCTCAAAGGCGATGGGGAAGTGAAGAATTTGTACAATGTGCAGGCCATTCCGGCCGCTTTCTTAATTGAGGCCATCCCGTCGGTGGAACACTCCGCGGCAGTAGTAGGGAAGTAAGAACCTTCACCAATGGCCTTCGCAACCGTCCAAACGAGGACATCCCTCAAAATATTCCGTCGGATCCGACGAAAACTTGAGATATTTGTATTCTCCCTTTTACGCCCTCAAGACCATCATTTCTAAGCTGTTCTACCCGCTCATACACAGTCGAATATTGTAGAAACTAAAAAGTTCTCAAAAAGAGAACTTTAAATAAAATTTACTACCTTTGTTATGAAAGTCCATTTGATCAGGAAAGAGACAATTGAGCATTTTGTTCAAAAAAATGCCAGAAGTAAACCTTCATTTGAGGAGTACCTGGAAAAGCTCAAAAATGCAGATTGGGAAAAACCCACCGATATGAACGATACATTTGGTGCAACCGATCTTTTGGGGAAGAGCTCAAATAGAGCGGTTTTTAATATTGGCGGAAATACATATAGGATGATTTGTAAATATGCTTTTGGGGATAGACAAGTCCATCTTTTTATATGCTGGATAGGCACCCATGCAAACTATGACAGGCTTTGTGCCGAACAACTTCAATTTACTATCAGCGATTTTTAAATCTTCTAATCATGGAAAAGTTGAAATACAAAGTCATTAAAAACAAGACTCAATATTCCGAATACTGCAAAAAGCTGGAAGACCTTGTATTTGGCGGCTCCAAAGATAACGGCATAAAAGACGAGATCGATCTACTCACCGTCTTGATCGAAAAATGGGATGCTGAACACAATTCCTTTAACGAAATTGATCCTATTCGGTTACTTCATTCTTTTATGGAAGACCATAAACTTAAACCCAAGGACCTTGTAGAGATTCTGGGCGTAAGCAAGGGTTATGCTTCCGAGATCTTACATTATAAAAAGGGGTTATCCAAGGACGTAATTCGCCGGCTGGCGGAATATTTCAAAGTCACGCAAGAAGCATTTAACAGACCATATGAACTTGTTTCTCCGGTTAATGCACGCTTGAAAAACGCAAGTGTGATGAATACAAAGAAACAAATCGCGTAGTATCGAGTTCCTCCGGTTGAATCGAGACCCGGCCGTAGGAAGTGCCCAAAAGAGCACGTCCGATATGAAAAAATTACCCGCCGATATCCAGTACCTGCCGGATATGTACGGAGACGAATACTTTCCAACCTTTCTGGCTGACAAGTCTTCGAGATTGATATAGATATCGAAGAAGCGATTCGCGAGCGGGATTGGTAGAGGAAGTCTGCGAGGGTCAGGCCTCCGCGCCGGATCGGATGGCTGCCTCAAGCACATCAACGTTTATATCTTTCAGATTTTTGAACTTTATACAATACCCCGTCACACTCGCCTTGCCGAGTTTTTTTCCGAAGGTATTGGCCAAAAATGTTTTGTCCTTGATCCCGAGGATATAAACGGAGATGCCGGTCGTGTTGGTACTAAGGCCAATTTGAAAAAAATCTTTCGTTGTTCCATCGGCGTACCGAATGGTGTAATGTCCATAGCCGATCGTGGGGTTGCTAACCGTTTTGCCTTCACTATTCTTGCCATCGGAGAACCATAACTTTCCCGATGGTAAAACGCCAAGCATGAGCCGGTGCAACGCTTGCATATCGCTGCGCTTTGGCTCAGGCTGGCTTGTGATATACGCGTTAATTTGTTCCTGTACTTCCATTGTCCGGAGCAGGACGCCTGCTCACGGGAAGATAAAACAAATTGGCGGGATTTTGCCGGCCCAACGGCCGCGTTTGAGAACACTGCCCGCGACGTGCTTCAAACCAATCCCCGTTTGGTCGATAACTTATTAAGAGTGGCGTGGCTCCTTGAGCGCCTTTTCCTTTAAGCGGTTGAACCAGAGCGTGCTCTCCTGTTTAAACAGGAACCTGATGGCAACAGCTTCTAGGATGATCTCCAGGAGCGTGAGGACGGCGACTACGAGTCGCGTACTCCATATAGTGGCAAAGGAGGCGACGTAGGGGATTAGCCCCAGTACGAAGAGTATCAATAAGACTACTCTCGCCCACTTCATTCCCAGGGTCACACATTTGGTCAAGGCGAATAAGAGTGCCAATATAACCACAAGCTCGACGATCGCCTGGGCTGCCACCACTCCATAATTTAAGCGGTTAATCGCCCAGATGACGACCGCGAGGAACATCACCGTATACAGGATGTTTTTGGCGGCGACGATGCTTAGTGGCTTATGGAAGAGTGGGTTGGGGGAAGGGTTCTCCATGGCCTAGTTAAAGGCGCTTTTTGCTTTCCGCCGGGCCGAGTTGATGGCATGCTTCGCATTATCGGCGAGATCGTCGATGCTATCCTGCGCCTGGTCCTTTAGATCGTTGAATTTGCCGCTCAGTTTCTTACGCGTATTGCTGCCCTTGTCGGGTGCGATCAGCAGGCCGATGCCAATGCCGGCGAGTGTGGCCAGTAATATCTTGTTCATAATAATAGATTTACGATGTTTCCTATATCGGTTAAAAAATCGTGCCAGGCCGGTTGTCCTGCATGATCGCCTGGATGAGGGCGACCAGCGCGCGGAGATCGCGGAAGTCCATGACCTCGACGGGCGAATGGGAATAGCGGCCGGGCCAGGACAGGGGGACGGAGGGGATATCATACGCCAGAAAGCCCTGACCATCAGTACCGCCGGAGGTCATA
>JAICXX010000024.1 GCA_025934485.1 Chitinophagaceae bacterium | reverse complement strand
TCCCTGACGGTCTTCGCCAATAACCTGCATGTGTGGACGAAATACGACGGGGTGGATCCGGAGACGAGTCTCGGCGGGCCGAATAACAGCCAGGGTTTAGATTATTTCAACAACCCTAATACCAAGAGCTATGGTGTTCGCCTGAATGTCGGGCTTTAACGAATCTTAACCTTAAAAACGAGTAAAATGAGACTACAACATAAATCGGTGCTACTGGCGATGTTTCTCGGGCTCTTTATCGCCTCATCCTGTAAAAAGAGTTTTTTTACCGACCAGAATGTGAATCCCAATGCGTTGCCGAGCGTGACGCCCGACCTGTTGCTGCCCACGGTGGAGGCCGCGCTGGGTTATACGCAGGGCGGCGATCTTTCGAGGTATTCCGCTTTGCTAATGCAGCAGATGTACGGGGCTAACTCGCAGTCGCAGCAATATTATCAATACAATTTTAACCCCGGTAATTTCGACAATGTCTGGCCCGACTTATATACATCGGCGTTAGAGAATGACTATACGCTGATCCAGGTCAGCGATGCGGGGGGATACAACGCGTATGGCGGCATCGGCAGGATACTGATGGCTTATTCGTTGCAGGTAGCAGTGGACATCTGGGGCGATCTGCCGTATTCGCAGGCCTTCAAGGGCAATGCGCAGACAGTGAACCTGCATCCTGCCTATGACAAGGCTTCGGCCTTGTATGATACGATCACATCGCTGATCAATGTGGGTACTACCCTACTGCAGAACCCGGATGCGGGACCGCTGGTGCCCACGACGCAGGACGTGATGTATGGCGGAAAGGCGGCTGAATGGATCAAGTTCGGACATGCGATAAAGGCACGGCTGGCGCTGCATCAGAGCAAGGGCAATCCACAGATGGCCGCTACGGCGCTTACGGAGATAGGACAGTCGTTTACGAGTAATGCGGACAATGCGCAATATACGTTCGGTACCCAACAGACGTCCGCCAGTCCCTGGTATCAATTTTATCGGGACCGCCCGGGGGATGAGAATTTTACGCAGAGTACGCTTGCGACAAACCTGCTGGCCTCGGGCGATCCGCGGTATCTTGCGTTCGACCTGGACAGTTCGTTGAGCTATTATAACCAGATCAATTCGCCGGTGGAATTCATAACTTATGATGAGCTGTTGTTCGCCAGCGCCGAGGCCACGTTGCGTAACGGCGGCACCGTTGCCGCTGCGCAGACCCTTTACCAGGCGGCGATAACCGCCAATATGAAGAAGCTGGGCGTTGCTCAGACGGATATCGATGCCTACCTGGTGGCGAATGGGGTGTTGCCCGGGACTACAGATGCGGCGATAGCGCAGATCGCGTCGCAGGAGTATATTGCCTTGTTCCTGAATCCCGAAGCCTGGGTGTTATGGCGTAGGACGGGGAGCCCGGTGCTGACGAGTGTCACGGGTAATCCGATCCCGAGACGGCTGTTGTATCCACAGACGGAGATCAATTTCAATGCGGCCAATGTGCCGCAGAATGTGACCTTGTACTCGCCCAAGCTGTTTTGGGACAATTGATGAGCTTTCGTATTCCGGTCCGCGGGTGAGCGCGGCCAGGGTTAATTTTTTTAGGAAAACCTGGCCGCGCTTGCTATATTTAGGCATGAGCGAAAACACTGCATTATCCCGCACCTTAGGTCCCTGGATGTTATGGGGTCTGGGTGTGGGATATGTTATTTCCGGGATGTATTTCGGGTGGAATCTCGGGCTTGCCGCGGGGGGAACGGCCGGGTTGGCCATCGCCACGGCGGGAGCGATCCTCCTGTACATCACCTTCACCTTTTCGTATACCGAGCTTGCTTGTGCCATTCCCCGTGCCGGGGGGGTCTTTGATTATGCTAACCGGGGGTTGAACAGGGACTGGGGGTTTGTAGCCGGGGTGGCGCAGCTTATCGAGTTCGTCTTTGCGCCGCCGGCCATCGCGGCGGGTATCGGCGCCTATTTCCATATCTTTTTTCCGATGATACCGGAGACGGCGTTTGCGGTAGTGGCATATGTGCTTTTTACGGGGCTGAACATCTATGGCGTGAGGGCCGCGGCGGGTTTCGAGCTGGTGATCACGATCCTGGCCGTTGTCGAGCTGCTGATCTTTTCCGGTGTCACGCTGCCACATTTTTCGTGGGGGAATCTGACGCGGAATTCGTTCCCTCATGGGTGGCAGGGAGCATGGGCGGCGATCCCTTTTGCCATTTGGTTTTTTTTGGGACTCGAGGGCGTGGCCAATGTGGCCGAGGAGGTGGTGCGGCCGCAGCGGAATGTGCTGTTGGGGTTCGGCTCCGCGCTGGGTACGCTGATCCTGTTGTGTGTGCTGGTGTTCCTGGCTTCGGTGGGGGTGGCAGGCTGGGAAGCCATCGTTTATCCATCACCGGGGGCAGAGGCCTCCAACAGTCCGTTGCCGCTGGCCTTGTCGAAGATCACGGGGACGGGTGGCTGGACGTATCACCTTCTCGTTTCGATCGGGTTGATGGGGCTTGTCGCGTCGTTCCATGGGCTTATCCTGGCGGCGG
The DNA here is from genome assembly GCA_025934485.1 of Chitinophagaceae bacterium. Taxonomy (GTDB): domain Bacteria; phylum Bacteroidota; class Bacteroidia; order Chitinophagales; family Chitinophagaceae; genus Puia. Next base: position 51,682 of record JAICXX010000024.1, on the reverse strand, counting down.
GGCGGGCGACGTTGGAGTTCGGCCGGGTGCGGTATCTGCCGGCGGCATTGGGGCGGACTTTGGAGTCGCGGGGGACACCGGCCGCCGCGTTGCTGGCCAATATGGTGGTGGGAATTATCGCGTTGCTTACGGGTAGAACGGACGATATCATCACGATCTCGGTGTTAGGGGCGTTGACCTTGTATGTGATCTCGATGGTGACTTGTATTGCGCTTCGGCGTCGTGAGCCGGGACTGGAGCGGCCGTTCCGGGTGCCGTTCTATCCGGTATTTCCGGTGGTGGCGTTGGGGATCGCTGCGGTGTGTCTTGTCGCGCTGGTGACGTTGTATGTTAAATTATCTATTATCTATTTTTCCATTTTACTGGTGAGCTATATTGCGTTTTGCCTGACGGCCAAAGGCCGGCACGCCCGATAGGGCAATCATTGGCCTTTTGACGGCATTGGGCCGGCACGCTCGAAGGGCAATCATTGGCGCTTTGCGGCAAATGCGCTATTTTGCTTGCGGCGCATTTGCCGCACATTTTATGGTAAAAAAATTAACACTCCCTGAGCTTTTGCAGCAACTGGCTGCTGCGTCTACCGAGAAGGTCAAGGTGGCCATTGTAGATGTCGACGGCGTCTTGCGTGGCAAGGTGATGGCTTTTGAAAAATTTGTGTCTATTGCCGAGAAGGGTTTTGGTTTTTGTGATGTGGTGTTTGGCTGGGATGCTGAGGACCGGGCCTATGACAATGGGACTTTTACCGGTTGGCATACCGGGTATCCCGATGCGGTGGCGGTGGTCGATGCCGGGACGTTCCGGCGGGTGCCTTGGGAGGGGGGGATGCCTTTCTTCCTGGCGGATTTCAGAGCGGGGGCCGGTTCTTCGGCGGGGGCCGCAGGCACGACGGAGCCAAATTCGACGCGGGCCGCGGAAGATGCTTTGCGGGTGTGTCCGCGGGGTCTCTTGAAGCGGGTGATCGCGCAGGCGGCCGCAGCGGGGTATTCCGCGGTGTTCTCGCAGGAATTCGAGTGGTTCAATTTCCTTGCGCCGGCGGCGGGGGAGCCTTTGTCGCCTGCGACGTTGAAGCCGATGACGCAGGGTATGTTCGGTTACTCCATCCTGCGGGCTTCGCAGGGGAGCGCTTATTTTCATGCGCTTTTTGATGAGCTTAAACGATATGGCGTACCCCTGGAAGGCCTGCATACGGAGACGGGGCCGGGGGTGTATGAAGCCGCGATCCTGTATGCCGATGTACTGGAGGCGGCGGACCGGGCGGTGCTTTTCAAAGCCGGGGTCAAAGAGATCGCGCACCGCCATGGGGTGGTACCCACCTTTATGGCGAAGATCAGCGCCGATCTGCCGGGATGCAGTGGTCATGTGCACCAGAGTCTGTGGACGGCGGATGGGAGCCGTAACCTTTTCTATGATGCGTCGGCGCCGACGGGGATGAGCCCGGTCATGGAAAGCTATATTGCCGGGCAGTTGTATTGTCTCCCGCATATCCTGCCCATGGTCGCGCCGACGGTAAATAGTTATAAGCGACTCGTGGAGGGGGCCTGGGCGCCGACGACGCTAACGTGGGGAGTCGACAACCGCACGGTGGCCTTGCGGGCCTTGCCGGGCAGCGACAGATCTACGCGTTTGGAGACGCGGGTGGTGGGTTCGGACTCGAATCCTTATCTGGCTATGGCGGCATGTCTGGCGGCGGGCTTGTATGGGGTTCGGGAGGGGTTGATGCTTACGACGCCGGCGACGCGCGGGAACGGGTATGCCGATAAGAGTCATGGTGTGCTGCCGCGCAATCTCTGGGAGGCTACGCAGAACATGCGGCATAGCGCTCTGGCGAAAGAACTTTTCGGGGAGGGATTTGTAGATCATTTTGTGCGGACACGGGAGTGGGAGTGGCGGCAGTTTGGCTCCGCGGTCACAGACTGGGAATGGAAAAGGTATTTTGAGATCATTTGAAATAAAAATAAACGTCATGATACAACTAAGGCGCAACATGAAATATGTACCGGCGGTTCTTTATTTCGCGGCGCTGGTCATGCAAGGTGTTAGAGTTCATGCGCAGGAATACAACAAATTGATCATTCATGCGGGGGACAGCATTTCACATCACTATAGCTATCTCTTTCCTGATTTTCAGAATGCCGCGGTGGAATTCCGCGATGGAAGATCGTTTACCTATAAAATGAATTTTAACCTGGTTCTATGCGATATGCAATTTATCAACAAGAAGGGGGATACGTTGGCGATCACGAATGGAGAGGATATCGACTCCATCGGAATGGACAGCTCTTCATGGGTCTATGATTATCAAAAAGGATATTTTCAAATCGTAGCGGCGGCCGGTCCCTGGAAACTGGCCGTTTACCGCCGGACGACATTCGAACCCGTGCAAAACGGTGGCATGGGCGAGTCCAGACAGAGCGGCGGTGTTGAGATGATCAACGCGGTCAGCGGCCGGCAGGGAACGCTGCCGCTGGTTTTAAATCAGGATATCTTTGTGGTGAGAAAGACGAGTTATTGGCTTATCTATTATAAGATCGGCGATATGGAGAGTGCTGGCAAGACCGCCTTTATGAAACTATACGGCGGCGATAAGAAAAGCTTTGATCAATTTGTAAAGGCAAATAAGATCAATTTCAATGTACAGGGCGACCTGGAGAAATTATTTCAATTTTGTACCCAATCTAAAAATTAATTCAATGGGAGTGGATGCGGTTCGAACAGATTTCAACACCATCCGGCAATATAATTTTCCGACCGTCATCCGTTTTGGAGCGGGTGTGATCCGGGAACTTCCGGACCATCTGGCCTCGGAGGGGTTGCGGCGGCTTTTGCTGGTGACCGACCCGATGGTGGCGCAGCTGGATTTTTTTGCCGGCATTGTGAAGGCGTTGCGGGCCAAGGGGCTTTCGGTGGAGGTCTTTTCCGAGATCCATAAGAACCCGGTAAAATCGGATGTGCTGAAGGGAGGGGATGTCTTTGCCGGCACGGATCGGGATTCGATTGTCGGGATCGGCGGCGGGGCTGCGATGGATGTGGCGAGGGCCATTGTCCTCAGGGTACATCACCGGCGGGACCTGTTCGACTATGATGATCTCATTGGCGGCGATGTATATGTCACGGAGGAGGTGCCGTATTTTGTGACCGTGCCTACCACCAGTGGCACGGGCAGCGAGGTGGGGCGGAGCGCCATCATCAGCGAAGATGACACGCACAGGAAAAGGATCTTGTTCTCACCCAAGCTGTTGGCAAAGATCGTTTTTGCCGATCCGTTGCTGACGATGGAGCTGCCGCCGTTCGTCACCGCGGCAACGGGCATGGATGCGCTGACGCATAACCTGGAAGCCTATCTCGCGAAGAACTGGCATCCGATGTGCGAGGGCATCGCCTTGCAGGGTGTGGAGCTGATCAATGGCTCGATCGCGCAGGCGGTGCTGAAACCCGATATCGAGTCGCGGAGCAAGATGATGATCGCTTCGCTGATGGGTGCGGTGGCTTTTCAAAAAGGGCTGGGTGTGGTGCATTCGCTGGCGCATCCTCTATCATCGTTGCTGGACACCCATCATGGTCTGGCCAATGCCGTTAACCTGCCTTATGGGATGCGGTTCAATATAGCGGGTTTTGAAGACAAGTTCCGGCGGATAGCGCGGGCGATGGAGCTTACGGAGGAGAGCGGCGAGGCCGTGGTGCAGCGGTTGTTTGCCCTGAACCAGGAGCTTCGGTTGCCGGTGCGGTTGCGGGATACGGGTGTGAAGTCGGAGCATGTCGAGACGCTGGCCGATCTGGCGATTGCCGATTTTGCGCATCCCAACAATCCTAAGCCGGTGAGCCGTGAGGATTTTAAAAATTTGTATTTGGAAGCACTATGAGAATCGGGTTAACCTATACGGGATCGGATAAAAAGCATGACAACTATGCACGGTGGATACAGGCAGGAGACGCCTCCATCGAGGTCGTCAGGATAGAGGCCGGCGGGGATGGTGGTGGCGAGCTCGACGCGCTGGTGCTGTCGGGTGGTGTGGATATCGCCCCGGAATTCTATTCGGGCGATAACGCCTATGCGCATTCGCCGAATGTCTGGGAGCGGGCCCGTGATCTTTTTGAGCTGGGGGCGCTGGAGCGGGCGCTGGAGCGGAGGATCCCGGTGTTCGGCGTATGCCGGGGGTTGCAGTTGATCAATGTCGCGCTGGGCGGGAGTCTTGTCCAGGACCTGGGAGAGGACGGGGATGCGGTGCATGAAGGGACGGCCGCGGCAGACAAGCAACATGCGGTAAGGGTCGAGCGGGGGAGTCTGTTGGCGTCGATCGTGGGAGCTTTGGGCGCCGGGGCTGCGTCGAGCGGGGATTTGGGGACGCTGGGGCTGGTCAATAGTGCGCATCACCAGGCCATTGCGCGGCTGGCGGAAGAATTGCGGGTCAACTGTCGTGCGGAGGATGGGACGATCGAGGGGGTTGAATGGGCGGAACCTGAGGGACGGAGCTTTTTGCTGGCGGTGCAGTGGCATCCGGAGCGGATGTATGTGAATGAGGTAGGGGATATTCCATTGTACAGAAATATCAGGGATAGATTTATATCCGAGATAGCAAAGCGCGGCTATTGAACTTTTCAATTTTTAAGGTCCTGCCAATAGAGGCTGTACAGGTTCTCGCTTTGCAGGAGGTCGTGGTGATTGCCGCTCACCGAGACCGTTCCATTGTTGATCACATAGATCCTGTCACAAACGGATTTTAGGGTATGTAAGCGATGGGTGATAAAAATGATCGCTATATCCTTTTTGAGCCTGGATAATAGATTCAGCATAAAGCGCTCGGTGAGTCTATCGAGGGCGGAGTTGGTTTCATCCAGGATGAGGAGCTGGGGGCGATGGTAGAGCGCCCTTGCAAAAGTTATCATTTGTTTTTGGCCGCCGGATAAGGCTATGCCCGTCTCGCCGACGATGGTCATATAGGATTGCGGCAGACTGTCCATGAAGGGGCCGAATCCATATTCCCCGAGAAATTGTACTACGGCTGCCGGATTGTTTTGCGCATCGTCAAATGCGATGTTCTCCAGAACGGTGCCATTGAACAGGTGGATATCCTGCGCGGCGACGCCCACTATTTTTCGCCAGGAGGATAAGCTGATCGAATCCAGGGGCGTATTCCCGTTCACGGTTATCGTGCCTTTTTCGGGTGTGTATTTCTTTTGAATTATTTTCCCGATAGTGCTTTTGCCGCAGCCATTCTCGCCCATGATGGCTACTATTTCGCCTTTTGCGGCTTCAATGGAAATGTTTTTTAGCAGCGGGACCCTTCCTGGGAAACGGAAGCCGATGTCCCGGACGGAGATGGAAGAGAAATCCTTTATGGCCAGACCCGCTTCGTTTTCCGTGTTCATATTCGTATACTCCATCATCCGGTTGAAGGCAATCCTGGCTTCATTGAGCGGTATGGTAACGAGGGCGAGGTTCGCCACGCTCGTAAGCAGCGAGGTACACATTCCCAATACAGCCATTAGTACACCGACCTTTTGGTGTCCGTGGAAAACGCTATAGGATTCCCATAATATGACGGTACCCAGGAACAATACGCCGAAGCCATTAGCCAGGAAAGTTAGCTTGATCTGGATCTGACCCAGTGAAAAAATGGTATCCTGGTAACCCGTATATACGGCGTCGTTTCGTTTTTTGAATAAGCCTTGCAGGGTGTAATTCCTGATCGGATCGATGCCCTGAAAGGTCGAGATGAAATTGGATTCCGCCATGGCGTAGTTCGCCATGATATTGTGTTGTTCTTTCCGGATGGGTTTGTTGAAAGTATAAATAAGCCAGTAATACAGCGGCAGTGCGACCAGGCAGATGAGCGCGACATGCCAGGAATACATGAAAAGAAAGCAAAAAAGGACGAGCACCGCCAATCCATCGATGATGGTATTTCCTGCCAGCTGGCTGATCACTTTTTGAACCCGGGCGGTATCATTCAGCCGGGCGGTGAATTCTCCGGTCTTGCGGGTTTCGAAAAAGGTGGCGGGCAAGCGGAGCAGGTGGTTGTAGAACCGATCGATGATCCTGAGGTTGAAATTCCTGCTCTGATCGATGAGGAAGCGTGTCCGGAGTGCATTTGCGCCTTCCCGCATTAAAAGGAGCAGGATCACGAGGAGAACTCCCAGGTATAACTTGACATAGTCGTGCGTGGGGATGATGTTGTCGATGAGGCGCTGGGAAAAGATCATCATGGTCGTTCCAAGTATGGCGATCACAATACCCAGTCCGGAGGCTACCGAGAGGAGAGGAAGATCCTCCCGGATGAGGCTCTTGAACCAGCTGGTCCGCTGATTTCGAAGGGCCGCTTCCTTTTTGAATTCGCCGCCCACTTCGAGTGTAAGACAAAAACCGGATCTCCAGCTGTTCGCCAGCTCATCCCGGGACATTTTTATTACGCCTTTTTCGGGGTCGCCCACTGTAAATATCGTATTGTCTTCCACCGTGGTGTGGCCATAGCAAACTACATAATGCTGCAGGAAATCATTGAGATGGACGTGCAGGATCACCGGAGAGGGATGTTGGAGCAAGGCTTCCATATCCGCCTGGCAGCCCTGGGCGATAAATCCGATATGCGTGGCTGCCTGGGACAGGCCAAGCAAGGATGTTCCCGAAACATTGGTGCCGCTTAAATTGCGTAAATTCTCCAGGCTGTTCTCGCCGCCATAATACCGCACCAGGGACAGGAGACATGCGACCCCGCAGTCCGATCGGTCGTGTTGCAGAACGAATGTTCGCCGTACGTGTTTTAGCTTTTTTGTTTCCATATCCTGCTATTTAGCGGTCATTGTACTATCGCTCAACAGATTGTCCACCCGGGTCTCGCCGATAAACCGGTTGATGAGCTTTCCATTCTTATAGACCAGGAAAGTAGGGATCATCCCTGCGCCAAAGGTCTTGGGAAAGGTCATTTGGGGGTCACGCAGCATCACGATGTTCGGCAGGGTGTTGAGCTGGTAGTTGGTATAGAATTTTGTTGCGGAAAGGCTATCTGCCAGGGTCACCATGAGAATTTTGCTCGACTCGAGTTCCTGCCTGTGCTGCACATAGCTTTTTGCCGTGTATTGGCAGTGTTCGCAATCGGGGCTAAACAGCATGATGATCAAGCGATCCTTGTTATTTGCCACACTGTCCGCCGTGAATGGCGTATTGTCCAGCTTGTAAAAGGAAAAAGAAGGAAGGGTCACTATAGCGCCTGCAAGCGTTTCTTTTCTGGCCTTGACCCGGTAAATTTTATAGCCGAGCCAGCCGATGAGAAAGACGACGGCGGCAATTAGCACGGTTGCAAGCAATTTTTTCATGGATCAGCTGAATTGCAGGGTTATAAAGACAACGGCGAGGATCCAGATGAGCATGGAAATACCATAGGTAGCCGCGACCACTGTAAAGGATCGACCCCATTTGCGGCCTGTGAGGGTTTTTATACCGAATGCCAGGAGTACCCAATAGCAGACCTCGAAGAGGTTGATCTGTTGCAAGGGGTAGATAAGATATTTGGGTATTTTGTGTATGTCCATCAGCTGAATGATGGAAAGCGGATAGAACGTTTGAAAATCTATGGGCGAGGATTCCGGCCGCAGGATGAACCAGGCGGTGCGGATAAGCGTAACGATCAGGGCCACTCCATCCGCAATAATGACAATTTTGAGGCATTTGCCAAAGCTCAGGCTTTGCTTTGAGAGCAACAGTCCCGCAAAAAGAACGGAAGCGAAGATGGCGCATCTTAAAAGCAGAAATAAAGGCTGGACCAAATAGCTCGTCCATTGGTATTGATGATTTCGGTCAATGAGCTGCCCGATCCGATCGGAGTCCAGGGTATTGTGAAAAAGAGAATAATAGAATTCGGGCGTGTACACGTAGCGGTTTGCCAGAAAGGTGAGCAAGACATACATGACCGCGTAGGCGAAGAAGACATACCAGAATTTGAAGGCGTAAAAATCATTGGGTTTGGCTGCTGTCGTATTCATATTCAAGAGGTTTAATAATTTTATTCCGGATCAGGAAAAGAAGTTCCCTTTTAATTTGCTCAATAAGGATTGTTTGTTACGGTGAATGTAAACGAATAGTGTTATTGCGATGATCGTGATCGCCGCTAAGGCGGCGGCGAAAAGCCGGTCTTCGTTATAAAGAAAACCGAGCAGCAAGGCGGGAATGAGCAGGCTAAAGGTGTAGAACCGGCTGGTCTTGCCCCTCATTTGCTGGAAGTCGAATACCCCCGGGACAAAAAAGTATTTTCTGAAGGAGCTGATGATGCCCACGGGGATACAGAGGGCCGTCATGGCGAGGTAGCAAAGGATGATCTTGGCGTCAAGCATATGCCGCACCATGAGGATGGCTGCGGTGAATACCGCGTCGAGCAGGAATGCTGGGGTAAGGAAATACAGGTATAGCCGGATCTGGGGGCCGGCGTCGTTCCCGGTGATCAGGTTGTTGATAGCGACGGTATAGAAATATCCCCAGAAATTATTATAGACATAGGAGAACAGGATTACGGGCATGATCAGGCAGAGGATGAAAGGCGCTCTCGATAAGGCCTCATCGAGGGTGTATCCTTTATTGAAAACAAAGACGGCCATGATCAACAATTTAAAAAAGAGGCCGACGCCAAGTACGATGAGAAAGGGTCTGTTTCCGGCGAGAACGAGCAGATAGGGGTTGCGGTTGCGCCGCGAAGTGCCGGGTCTCCCGCGTGGCGCACCGGGCTTTGCCATAAAAAGCGAAGACGACCGGGTTTCGTCCATTTCCGTCTGGTAGAATAAGAAATACAGGCCGATAAGGACGATGAGGGTGGCCATGAGGCCGAGGTTCAGCTCCATTGGAACGGATTCACTATAGTTGCGAATGCTCCAAAGCAGCACTACGAAGAGGATAGCCAGGATCAGCGTGTGGAAATAGATGCGCCAGGAGAGGGCATTCACGAGGCTCTCCGCCATCACGATGCCGATCGCAAGCAGGAGGATCAGGGTTGCCGGCGTTCCGGAAGGCAGCCCGTAGGAAACGTTATAGAAGGCCAGGAGGAAGAGGAGATAGATCGCATTTCTCGTTTTGCACAGTCCCATGGCAACAAGGTCCAGCGTGGCGATAAGGGGTTTGGTTTGCGGATAGTGAGGGCTTACGAGGGTGGTCTTTAATCCGAATCCCGGGAAAAGCCGGAGCAGGGTGGGGGCTATCAACAGGGAACAGGCCATGCCGCTCAAGAGATGGATCGGCTCCGGAAGACCCGGCGCCTGGTGATGAAGGCTGTAGTCATAAAGCATGGCCAGCGCCAGGCCATAGAAAAGGAAGAGGGCCGCCAATAATGCGTCCATGACGAGGCCTTTCCAGTTATACCTGATGGAAAAATAGGCTGTTATTCTTTTGTATAGTAAAAACGCCAGTAATTGCATACTAAACGACCAGGTCTATGAGGGATGAATTATTTTCGGGTGGTGACAGGAACTTCATCAGCTCCTTGTCGAGGTTAGGGCTATCTTTTTTGAATGCGGTCAAGGTGTCATTGAATACCAGGCTGCCATTATGAAGTATTCCGATGTGCGAAGCTATTTTATCAACATACAAGAGATCGTGGGACGAGACGATTACCATGCGATCCGGGGATCGATAGGCGTTGATGAATTGGCATAGTTTATCACAGGCGACGGGGTCGAGGTTGGCAAAAGGTTCATCGAGGACCAAAAGGCGGGGTTTATGCATGATCGCGGAACAAAGCACCAGCTTTTTTTGCATTCCGGAAGAATAGCTTTTTGACGGAGCCGAGAGGTCGCCTTCGTTATCGAAGAAGAATTCGAGTAAAAACTCGCTCTGGCTTGCGATCCGGTTTTTCTCCATTCCATACAACAGACCCGTCCACCTAAGGAAATCCATGGCGTTGAGTTCACCTATGAGCTGGGTAAACTGGCTTTGCACACCCATCCCGCGTTTTATCCGGATGGCATCCCGTGTATAGGTAAGGCCATCGATGCACAGTTCGCCGGTGGATGGGCGGATAATATCCGTTACGATATTCAGCAGGGTGCTTTTCCCTGCGCCATTTTTGCCCAGCAGGCAATAAACGCTGCCCGGTTCTATGGTCAACGTCAATCCCTGAAAAACGAAGGTGTGATTGTTTTTGTATTGTTTACCAACATCTTTTAAAATGACGCTCATCAGCGTGGTCTCTTTTTTCGTTCTTGTTTGTAGGTATAGATGCCATAGATCAGGTAGCCCATTCCTACGGCCAGGCAGCATCCTGTTTTTATGGTAAAGCTATCTTTTAGGCAATAGCTGTATACCCCAAACAGGATGAATCCCAGGGCAAGGAGAAACTTGAAATAGACGGTACGATCTTTCATGTTGAACGGCATTCAAACTATCGGCGAGAAAAGATGTAGTAGACCGAGGGGTCTACCACATCTCGTTGATTATAAGTTTTTACTGGCTAGTCGTCGAGGAAAGACGCGCCGCAACCTGCGGCTGCTAGCAAGAGTCCTGCGCCGGTTTCGGCGGTAAGAATGCCTGCGGCACAAAGGGCGCCGGCGGCGAGGCTGGCCCATGGGAAGCCCCCTTGAACTGTTGCCAGTTCATTTTCATTAAGAACTTTCATAAATGTAAGATTTAAGTGAGTGTTACATCATCTGTGAGAAATGCGAAGTGTTAATTGAAGAGAGATGCACAGGCAATTGCGGTTCCTTCCCCAAAGGCGAGAGCGAGTTCGGGTTGTGCGGCGATCGCTACGATACCGAATCCGCAAGCAAAAGCAGCGATGTTGATGCCGCCATTAATTTCGGCCATTTGATTTGATTCCAGCTTTTTCATTTTTGTTAGGTTTAAAATGATTAATGAGAGTGGGAACATCGATTAGCGCTATCGAATGATCGAATCTAAACAAAATTTTAAATTCAAAAAATAAAAAAGAAAAATATTTTAAGACGTTAACCGTATTCTAATTCATTTCTAATAGGCAATAAATTTTTGAATTATTTTTGTTCATTCATCAGATCATCTCAAAGTTCTAATATGCAAATCATTAACCCGACTACGGAAAAAATTATTGAAGAAGTGATAGAAGATACCGAGGCCTCGGTGAGAGAAAAATATTTTTTATTGCGCAAGGGGCAGCCGGAGTGGGCGGCGCTGAAGGTCGATGCGCGGATAGCATGTATCGAAAGATTCTATGAACTGCTGGAGGCCGAGGCTCCTGTGTTGGCGGAGACGCTGACAGCCGAGAGCGGCAAGCCTTTGCAGCAATCATTTAATGAATTGAATGGCGCGAGGAGCCGAACCAGATGGCTGCTGGACCATGCGGCGCGGTGGCTGGCGGAGGAATGGGTTATAACGGAGGGGACTACGCGTGAAAAGATAGTCTATGAACCGCTGGGCGTCGTAGCCAATATCTCCGCGTGGAACTATCCTTACCTCGTAGGGATAAATGTGTTCATACCGGCTTTGCTCGGTGGGAATGGGGTGTTGTATAAACCGTCGGAATATGCTACGCTCACGGGGCTGCATATTCAGCGGCTGCTGCATGCGGCTGGTGTGCCTGCAAATGTTTTTCAACTGGTAGCGGGTAAAGGTAAGGCAGGAGAGTGGCTATTACAACTACCGGTGAATGGGTATTTTTTTACGGGCAGCTATCGTACCGGGCAATCGATTGCAGAAAAGGTCGCGGGTAAGCTGGTGCCGGTGCAGCTGGAACTTGGGGGGAAAGATCCGTTGTACGTCATGGATGATGTCGAAGACATTGAAAAAGTCGTTGCGGCGGCATTGGAAGGTGTTGTTTATAACAACGGTCAGAGCTGTTGCGCGGTGGAGCGGATCTATGTGCAGGAGAAGGTGTATGATGCTTTCGTCGATGCCTATGCGAAGCTGGCAGGAAAACTGGTGATCGGCGATCCTGCGCGGGAGGGAACGGATGTGGGCCCGTTAAGCCGTCCGGGCCAGCGGGAGTTCTTATTGGCGCAGATCAGGGATGCGGTGGATAAGGGGGCGCGTTTGGTCTATGGCGGCAAGGCGCTTGAAGGGAAGGGCTATTTTATGCAGCCCGCGGTATTGGTGGATGTCGATCATACGATGAAGCTGATGACGGAGGAGTCTTTTGGCCCGGTGGTGGGTATACAGCGGGTGAAGGATGATGCGGAGGCGGTCGCGTTGATGGCAGATACGGAATATGGGCTGACGGCGGCGGTATATTCTCGAAGCTATGAGCGTGCCGAGGCGGTGATGCGGCAGCTGAATACCGGCACGGTCTATTGGAATTGTTGCGACCGGGTCTCGGCTGGTTTGCCCTGGTCGGGGCGGAAGCATTCGGGGTTGGGAATGACGTTATCGTATCAGGGCATCCGCGCTTTTGTGCAGCCTAAGGCATACCATATCAGAGGGTGATTGGGGGGCGGTGGCTGCGGGGCGGGGCGTATCGCAGCGAGGGGCGCGCGGGCTTATGCACGGGCTGTGCATATTTGCCTGTGGGTGCTTAGGAGAGTATTTTATAACATTACGGTGGGATCAACTAAAGATAGTGATGGGGAGTAAAACATAAACCTCTGCCGATTGGTGGAGGTTTTTTTATGGCGCTGGGTCCTATGGGAAATGTACGGCCCGCTAAAAAAAGAGAGGCCAATAGAAATTGGCCTCGCGTCACGACTTTTGTGACCATTCAAAACTAAAAATATAAAAAAATGTTTGTGCTTCGGACGAACCGCCTTTGGCGGACCAATAAGTAAATAAGGTTCGGGACGTGTTCAGGACAGATAACCGTCAAAATTACCATTCTTGTGGAATTATACAAATCATTGGGGCCGTTAATTCTTGTGTTTATACAAAAATAAAGGATTTGTGTAACCACTACGCATTAATACAGGGCTGCGTTGCTTTTCCGGGAACGTTTGCGTAAAAGGATTGAAGAAGTTCTATAGAAGCGCAAACGTTTGCACGGGCAAAGGTGGGTGGGTAGCCGCGGGTTTTGGGGTGGGCGAAACCCGCGGGGGTTGCGGCTGGCGCGGGGCAAAGGAATCTGGCAGTGGGTTTTAGATCAATAGTTTGTCGGGATTGGGGATGAAGTTGAGGAAGGCCGTGAAGTTGGCTTTGTATTTCCTTTTGTCGAGTTTGTAATAGAAGGCGCCCTTCTTCGAGTTTGCTTTGTCTTTTTCTTTTTGCTTGATCAGGAGTTCGGTAGAGAGCACTTTGCGGCTGAAGTTGCGGTTGTCGAAGGTGGTGTCATAGATGCCTTCGTAGAGCGTTTGCAGTTGGGGGATGGTGAATTTTGCCGGCAGTAATTCGAAGAGGATGGGGTGTAGGGCGGCTTTATAGCGCAGTTGCTTCTTCGCAATCTCGACCATGCGTTTATGGTCGAAGATCAGTTCGGGCATTTTGTGTACATGTACCCATTCTGCATGATAGTCGTTGCTGAGTTGTTTCTCGTATTGATGGATATCTATAAGAGCGAAGTAAGCAATACTTAGTGTACGTTCTACGGGATCGCGATCGGGTTCGCCGAAGGCGCGGAGCTGTTCCATATATACGCCTTCGATACCCGTGAGTTTTTTGAGGATGCGGTTAGCGGCCTGCTCGAGGCTTTCCTCCTGCCGGAGAAAGCCGCCCATGAGGCTCCAGCGGCCTTTCTCGGGTTTGAGACCGCGTTGGATGAGGAGGAGCTTGATATCTGCACCGTCGAACCCAAAAATGATGCAGTCAACGGCGACCAGCATGCGGGTCTCGCCTGAATATTTCATATAAATAGAATTTGTTATTCGATAAAATCCCGGTGAAAATAACGATTCTACCAGAATTTTACATAAAGTGCTGCGAATATCATTAGCGTTGCTACGATCAGAGCCAGTGTTTGGGGCTTTATCTTGAACATTTCGCGGTCCAACAGGAAGGCCTTGGGATTGATCCTTGGGCCGGCGAGGCTGAAGCCGATCATCACGATCAGGGTGAAAAGGAAGGCGAGGCCCATACAGATCAGGAAGGGGATCTGCCAGACGGTGACCAGCGCGCCATTTTGGGCTATCTGGGTCGGGTAGGCGGTATAGAGCCAGGTGTTATGGCCGATGACCTCGGGGGCGAACTCATTGAAGAAGGTGCAAAGGGCGAGACCGGTGACGAGGCCGGCTATTGCCGCGGCGCCGGTGGTGCGTTTCCAGAACATGCCAAGGAGGAACATGGCGAGGATACCGGGACTGATGTAGCCGGTGTATTTCTGGATATAGGTGAAGCCGCCGCTGCTGCTGATGCCCAGGAGGTCTTTCCAGGTGAAGAGGATTCCGATCACCAGGGCGACGGCGATGGAGATACGGCCGGTGCGGACCATCTTTTGTTCGTCGGCCTCTTTATTGAAATACTTTTTATAGACGTCGAGGGTGAAGATGGTGGAGATGCTGTTGATCTTGCCGGCCAGGGAGGAGACGATGGCGGCGGTCAACGCGGCTATCGAAAGGCCTTTGAGCCCTGCGGGCAGGAAACCCAGGACGGCGGAGTAGGCGTAGTCCTTGCTGCCTCCTTCAAGGTTGAGGTGGCCGTGTTTGTAGAGTACCCAGGCGGCAATACCCGGGAGCATGACGATAATGGGCATCAGGAGTTTGAGGAAGCCGGCGAAAAGGATGCCGGTGCGGGCCGTAGTGAGACTCGCGCCCAACGCGCGTTGCGTGATATATTGGTTGCAACCCCAATAGTTGAGGTTTACGATCCACTGGCCGGCGGCGTACATAGCCAGACCGGGGAGGATGAGGAATTTGTCGATCTGGAGCTGGCTGGATGCCGGGGTGGGTTTGTGGAAGATCATATGGAAGTGTTCGGGGGCGTCTTTCAGCATGGCGTTGAAGCCGGCAAGGGCGTCATTTCCGAGGCCGAAATTCTTTGCCACGACGGTGAGGGCAAGGTAGGAGGTGGCGAGGCCGCCGATGATGAGGACGCCTACCTGGATCACGTCCGTGTAGCCGATGACCTTCATGCCGCCGAGGGCGATCACGAGGGAGAAGATGGCGAGCCCGATCATGATGGGGTGGAGGTATTCACCGCCGACGAGACCGTTGATGGCGACTGCGCCGAGATAGAGGATGGAGGTAAGGTTGACGAAGACGTAGAGCAGGAGCCAGAAGATGGCCATGATGAGGGCTACGGTCTCGTTGTATCTCGTCTTGAGGAACTGCGGCATCGTATAGATCTTGTTCTTCAGGTAGACCGGGATGAACCAGATCGCGATGATGATCAGGGCTATCGCTGCGATCCATTCGTAGGCGGCGATGGCGATGCCGGCAAAGAAGCCGTCGCCGCTCATGCCGATGAACTGTTCGGCGGAGATGTTGGAAGCGATCAACGAGGCGCCGATGGCCCACCATGTGAGGGTGCCTTCGGCGAGGAAGAAGTCCTTGGTTTCGGTGACGGCTTTCTTTTTCCGGCGATAGATCCAGAGGCCGTAGACGGCTACGATGATGAAGTAGACGATGAAGACTACATAGTCGGAGAAGACGAGATTCCTGTTCATATGCAAGCGAGGTTTTAAGAGTAGGGGGCGATGATGCGCCCCCTTTTAGGTTTTATTTGTAATAAGCTTCGTTCCAGCGGAGTTCGTTGCGGAATTGATAGAGTTCGGTGTTCTTGCCGATGAGGGCGAACTCGATGCCGGCCATGTCCGCGAAATCGCGCAGGTGTTCTGCCGTCAGGTTTTGGCTGTAGCAGGTATGGTGGGCGCCGCCGGCCAGGATCCAGGCCGTGCAGCCGGTGCGCATGTCGGGATAAGGTTTCCAGAGCACGCGGGCTACGGGCAGCTTGGGTAATTTATGGACGGGTTTTACGGCTTCGACCTCATTGACCAGGAGACGGAAGCGGTTGCCCATGTCGACAATGGACGCGTTGATGGCGGGTCCGGCGGCGGAGTTGAAGACGAGGCGAACGGGGTCGGCCTTGCCGCCGATGCCGAGGGGGTGGATCTCGCAGGATACGGGACCGTCGGCGATGGATTCGCAGATCTCGAGCATGTGGGCGCCGAGGACCAGCTCGTTACCCGGTTCAAAATGATAGGTATAGTCTTCCATGAAGGAGTTGCCGCCGGGCAGGCCGCTGCCCATGGTCTTCATTGCGCGGACGAGGGCGGCGGTCTTCCAGTCGCCTTCACCGCCGAAGCCAAAGCCATCGGCCATCAGTCGTTGCGAGGCGATGCCGGGTAGCTGTACCATGCCATGCAGGTCTTCGAAGGTATCGGTGTAGCCTTTATAGCGTCCTTCGATGAGGAAGGTCTTTAGGCCGAGCTCGATGCGGGCCGCGTCTTTTAGTGACTCGTGGAGGACTTCACCTTTTTTCAAGCCGGCAGCTAGTTTGTATTTATCGGCATATTCTTTCACGAGTTGATCGACGGAGCTGTCCGCGATTTGTTTGATGGTATCCACGAGGTCGCCGATGCCATGGGTGTTTACGGAGTAGCCGAAGCGCATTTCGGCTTCTACTTTGTCGCCATCCGTTACAGCGACATAGCGCATGTTGTCGCCGAAGCGAACGAAACGGGCACCCTGCCAGTCGTGCCAGCCGGCGGCCGCGCGGCTCCAGGCGTTGATGCGGTCGATGGTGGCGGGGTCCTGCCAGTGGCCGGTTACAACCTTCCGGTCAAGGCGCATCCGGCTCATCATGAACCCAAATTCGCGGTCGCCATGGGCGCTTTGGTTGAGGTTCATGAAATCCATGTCGATCTCGCCCCAGGGAATGTCGCGGTTGAACTGGGTATGCAGATGGAGGAGCGGTTTATGGAGCACTTTGAGGCCGCCGATCCACATCTTGGCCGGTGAGAAGGTATGCATCCAGGCGATGATGCCGATGCAATGTTGGGCATTGTTGGCTTCCGCGCAGATTTGGTAGATCTCTTCCGGCGATTTTACCGTGGGTTTGTATACGACGCGGACGGGTATCTTTTTCTCGGCGTCGAGCGCTTTAGCGATCGTTTGGGAGTGTGCTGCTACCTGTTTTAATGTTTCTTCGCCGTAGAGATGCTGGCTGCCGGTGACGAACCAGACCTCGAATGTTTTTAAATCCATGTATTTGGTTTATTTATTGTCCGTAGTAGGAGTTCGGACCGTGTTTACGTTCGTAATGTTTTTTGATAAGCGAATCTTTGAGGCGGAGGGCGTCGGTTTTGATCTGTTCGGTGAGATAAGCCATTTGGGCAACCGATTCGAGGACGGCGCTGTTGTAAACCGCTTTTTCGGGACTTTTCCCCCAGGTGAAGGGAGCGTGGTTGCCTACGAGCACCATTTCGACTTCCTGATACGATAGGCCGCGCTCGTTGAAGGCGTTCATGATCTGAAAACCGGTTTGGTATTCATAGTCGCCGAGGATCATGTCGTCGTTCATGGGTGGCGCGCAGGGGATGTCGACGGTGTTGTGGTCGGCGTGTGTCGTACCATAGATCGGGATATCGCGACCGGCCTGGGCCCAGGCGGTGGCGTAGGTCGAATGGGTATGAACGATGCCGCCGATGTGTTCCCAGTGTTTGTATAGTACGGCGTGGGTGAGGGTGTCAGAGGACGGGCGAAGTTTTCCTTTGACCGTTTTGCCATCGAAGTCGACGATCACCATTTTCTCGGGTGTGAGTTCGCTATAGGGAACTCCGCTGGGTTTGATGGCGAAGATGCCGGCGTCGCGGTCGGCGGCGCTGACATTGCCGAAGGTAAAAAGGACGAGTCCCAGCTTGGGCAGTTGTTTGTTCGCCTCGTAAGCGGCTTCCTGAATATCGGTGTATTTGCTCATTTTATTTGGTTGTTTGCTCTATGAAATTGCCGAGCCGTGCATATTCCCGGTAGCGGGCGGCGTAGACGGCGGTGCGGCTGGGGTCGGGGGTGTAGGTGGCGTCGAAGCCCTGGCCGATGGCGTTCATGGCGTCTTCGACCTTGGGATAGAGGTTGGCGGCTGTCGCGGCGAACATGGCGGCGCCTAGGGCGCAGGTCTGTTCGGAGGAGTGGATGCGTAGCGGCATGTCCATGATATCGGCCATCATTTGCATGATGAAGGGGGATTTTTTTGCTACGCCGCCGAGGCCGATGAGCCCTTTTACCGGAATGCCTTCGCTGATGAAGCGGTCGACGATGGTTTTGGCGCCGAAGCAGGTGGCTTCCACGATGGAGCGGAAGATCCGGGGGGCGTCGCTGCCGAGGCTGAGGCCGGTGATGGCGCCTTTGAGTTCCTGGTTGGCATCGGGGGTGCGGCGGCCGTTGAGCCAGTCGAGCGAGAGTTCACTGTGCGCGTCTTGTGGCAGCGCTGCGGCCTGGCGGCTGAGTTCGGGGATGATGCGGTCGGTAGCCGTTTGCAGTTGAGCCGGCGTGAGGGTGTCCGACGTGAGTTGTTTCAATGGCCAGGCGATGAGTTCGCGGAACCAGGCATAGGCGTCGCCGAAGGCGCTCTGGCCGGCTTCCATGCCCATCATGCCGGGGATGACACTGCCGGGAACCTGACCGCAGATGCCGCGTACCAGTTTTCCTTCGACTTCTTTCAGCGGGGCGACGAGCATATCGCAGGTGGAGGTGCCCATGACCTTGCTGAGGTGGTAGGCTTCGATCTGGCCGCCGACGGCGCCCATGTGGGCATCGAAGGCGCCTACGCCGACGATGGTATCGGTAGAGAGGCCGAGGCGTTCCGCCCATTCTTTTGAGAGATGGCCTGCGGGTTGGTCGGAAGTATAGGTATCGGTGAACAGTTTTGTACGGAATCCCTTGAGGAGCGGGTCGAGGCTGGCGAAGAATTCTTCCGGGGGTAAGCCACCATATTCTTTTGCCCATAGGGCTTTATGTCCGGCGGAACAGACGCCGCGGCGCATTTGTTTCACGTCGTTGCCGCCGGTGAGCAGGAAGGGGATCCAGTCGCAATGTTCGACCCAGGAATGGCAGGCCTTTCTAACCTTCTCGTCCACGCGAAGGATGTGCAGCAATTTGGCCCAGAACCATTCCGAG
The DNA here is from genome assembly GCA_025934485.1 of Chitinophagaceae bacterium. Lineage (GTDB taxonomy): Bacteria > Bacteroidota > Bacteroidia > Chitinophagales > Chitinophagaceae > Puia. The sequence continues at coordinate 32,764 of JAICXX010000024.1, read as the reverse complement.
GAATAGACCCCGCCGACGAATTGAAGATAATTGACGTCGAAGCGTTCGGCATGGGTATTGATCTCCGCAGATTCTTTTACTGCGGTGTGGTCTTTCCACAGTACGAAAAGGGCATTCGGGTTCTTTTCGAATTCGGGGAGCAGGCCGAGGGGTGTGCCGGTGGCGTCTACGGCTACTGGTGTCGAGCCGGTGGTATCGATGGAGATCGCCCGGACGGCCTGCGCTGCGGCGGGGCCGGCTTTTTGGAGGCAGGCTTTGATGGTATATTCGAGTCCTTCGATGTAGTCGAGGGGATGTTGTCTGAATCTGTTCCCGGCGGGGTTGCAGTAGAGACCGTCTTTCCAACGGGGATATAGGAAAACGGCGGATGCAATCTCCTTGCCGTTTGCGGCATTTACGAGGAGAGAACGAACGGAGTCGGTACCGTAGTCCACCCCGATGACGAAATTGTCTTGTACCATATGGCGAAGGCCTGGGTTTTAAATTTTGCTGTTGTGGGAATTCCTGTCAAATAAACATTTATTTTTTTGTTTTTAAAAATAAAATTGCCCCGTATCCCCAAAAGCCGGGGCTGGACCGCCGGCACGTCGACTCAGGAGGCGGGTGGCATGGGGGTATTTGGGGGGTGGGCCGGCTTTTTGCATGGAATAATGAAACCTTCTGGCGGCGGAATCCGGTTTGCTGAGGGGCAAGTTCCGGAACATATTACGTTAAAATGCCAGGGATGTAACCAAAATTTTATCGCGGAGGATAAGATACGTAAAAATTATTTTATGATACGATATACGTATGAAAAAATATCAATGGCGGGTTGGACATTTTTCGAATACATTGATTCCTAGAAGATTATCTTCGCTTTTGCGTGCTAGTTATACAAGAAATGACTAAATTGTCTTGCCCCTCAAACCGCTGGAGAGATGGAAAAAAAGACTAAAATAAACAGAATCAAGGCTGTCTTAGCAGAAAAAGATATATCGCATAAGGAGTTGGCGATCAGAGTCGGTGTCGCTCCCAATAGCGTGACACGGATCTGCAATAATGAATTTCAGCCTACATTGAGGCTGCTCAGGGACATGGCCCTGGCGCTGGATGTGGATATCCGCGAGCTATTAATTCCCACCAGGGAATGAATGGGACCCGGCGTTGGTTTGGTATCTTTAGGCAGCCGAAGCCCCGAGGGCGGCTCCTATTAAATACTGCTTATGCGTCGACTTTTTCCCCATTTATTGAACCTTTTCCTTCTTACGTTGTGTGCCACCCTGGGGTACTCCCAGGACGGGAAGCTTTCACATATGGACAGTGTCCGGCACCGGCTGGATACGGCAAAAAGCACGGCCGATAAGATAGATCAGCTGGTAGAGCTTGCGCGCATGACCATGGAGCGCTCAAAGGCAGATGATTACGCTACTCAGTCGATCGAGTTGGCTCAATTGAGCCGCGATCCGCGGTTGATCGCGTCCACGTATCTGCGGAATACTGAAAGATTTTTGGGTAATCCGTCGTTGGCGGATAATCTTACCCAGGCCACCAAAAATCTGCACCTGGCGGAGCTGATAGCCAGGGAGACCGGGCTGGATGATCTGCTGGTAGCCGTCTATTGTGGTTACGCCGACGTTGCGGATGACCGGGGCAATGACGTAAAGGCGTTGGAATACAGCACGCAGGCGCTGGCAGTGGCCGCTGGCATCGATAGCGATAAGGCCAAGGTGAAGGCTTTCTGCACGGCCGGCAAGATCTATGTATCCATGAATCAGATGTTACTGGCGTTGCGCAATTATCTGAATGCGCTGGACGTGGCGGAGAAAAGCGGGCAGCCGGAACTGCTGCGGAACTGCTATGCTTATCTGCGCTATTTCTATGGCGTCATAGGGGAGTATGACAAATCGCTTGATTATGCATTAAAGGTATATGATGAAGACCGGGTAAGGTGGAACAATGATATGGCCCAGGATCTGTTGCAGATCGGCGATGTGTTCCTGTTAAAGGAGCAGCCTGATCTTGCGTTGAAGATGTATGAGGAAAGTATCCATGTCACCGATACATTCCGATTCGACTTGCTCAAGGTGAATTCCTACGAGAAGATTTTCATCCTCTATTTCAAGACCCAGCGATATGAGCAGGGCGTGCAATACCTTTTTGCACACAAGGATTTGCTGGACATCTTTCATGAACTGGGTTTTGATTTTTATGTCGACCAGCTCCTGGCCGTCAATTATACCCATCAGGGGCGGTATGACAGCGCTTTGTATTATTTCCGGAAATCGGAGCCTGAGACGATGGCGAATAGTACACCGGACATCCAGATCGATTTTTACATGGATTTTGGCGAGTATTATAAAAAGGTGAATAAGCCCGGGCAGGCCATCCAGTATTTCAACAAGGCCTATGCATTGGCGGCGGCGACGGGCAGTTTGAAGAACGAAGAAAAGACCACGGATTCGCTGGAGAGTCTCTATGTGGCTGGGCGCAATTTTCCGGCGGCGCTGGTTTGTGAGCAGCGGGGGGCGGAGGAACGGGATAGTATCCGGACGCAGACGCAGGCTACGGATCTGATGAAGCTGGAGGTGGAGAATGACCAGCGGCGGCGGGAGCGGCTGGCGGAGGAGGAGCGGTTGAAGACGGAACACCGGCACAATATCCAGTACATGGGTTTCACGATGGGGCTGGTGGTGTTGTTTGTCGCGCTGGTGATGCTGGCCCGGTTACGGGTGCCGGTGTGGTTGATCCGGGCGCTGGTGTTCGTGTCCTTTATCTTTCTTTTTGAATTTATCATAATGCTGGCGGATAAGCAGATCCAGACCTGGACGGCGGAGGAGCCGTGGAAGGTGCTGCTCTTGAAGATCATCCTGGCCGCGGGGATGGTGCCGTTGCATCACTGGCTGGAGCATAAAGTGGTGCATTATCTGAGTCATCATAAGAAAAGTGAGAAAGTGGCGGCGGGGCTTACGGGTGGTGAGCAAGCCGGGGTGGCTACCGCGGGAGGAGGGGGCTTATGACGAACCCTACCGAACGACCTGCGTCTGTTCCCATGGTGATCTTTGCTTTTGCGATCGTCTATCTCGTTTGGGGATCTACGTATTTCTTTATCGAGCTTTCCGTTGCGCATATCCCGCCGATGCTGGTGGGGGCTTTTCGCTATCTACTCGCCGGATTGTTGATGCTGGGGTACTGCCTTATCACGCGGAAGCCGGTATTTTCTCCTGCGGCGATCAAGCCGGCGGCGATGAGCGGTTTTCTTTTGTTGGTTTGCGGTAATGGGGGCCTGATCTGGTCCGAGCAATATATTCCCAGCGGGCTGGCGGCGATCCTGCTTGCTTCGGGGCCGGTGTGGTTCGTGTTGCTGGACAGAAGGCAATGGGCGGTGAATTTCAGCAGTCCAAGTACGATCGTGGGGTTGGTGGTAGGGTTTGCCGGGGTCCTGCTGTTGTTTTGGGACAGTCTTACGGGCGGAAACAATACTGCAGGGCATGGTCATGGGATGGCGGCGCTTGCCGTGCTGGTATGTGCGTCGATCTCGTGGGCGGCGGGTTCGTTGTATTCCAAATACCGGAGCGCCCCGGTGTCCAATGCTGTCAATGCCGGCTGGCAGATGATGGCGGCGGGGCTGATCTTTTTGCCGTTGAGCCTCGTGTGGGGAGAATGGCGGCATTTCGAGCCGGCTGCGGTTCCATGGTCTGCGTGGTCTGGGATCTTCTACCTGGTGACAATGGGATCGCTCGTGGGCTATAGCGCTTTTGTCTGGCTGTTGTCGGTGCGGCCGGCTACCCAGGTGAGTACCCATGCCTATATCAATCCCGTGGTGGCGGTGCTGCTTGGGGCGGTTTTCAACAGCGAGCGGCTTACGGGGCTACAGCTGGTGGGGTTGGTGGTGATCTTGAGTAGTGTGTTGCTGATCAATCTCGTGAAGTATCGGCGGGTGCGGCCTCCGGAGGAGGCCGCATGAGATGTACCAATTATTTGTTATTTTTCCATCGACTTATGGAATACAGCACAATACTGGAACAGGCGCAGCATTACGTCAGGAATTATTTTGACCACCACGTCATTGAAAATCTTTATTACCATAATATAAAGCATACGGAGCAGGTGGTGGAGGCGGCTACGCGGATCGCGCAGCATTATCAGCTGGGCGATGCGGATTTTTTTACCGTTTCGATTGCCGCCTGGTTCCATGACATCGGATATCTCAGTGGCGGTGCCAAGGGGCATGAGGAGCGCGGGGCCAGGATGGCGCAGGCCTATCTGGAAGGAACGGGTGTCGAACGAGCTGTGGTCGAAGATGTTAGCAGGTGTATCATCGCTACGCAGCTGCCGCAGCGGGCCGTGGGACGAACGGAGCAGATCGTATGTGATGCCGACCTGTTCCATTTCGGGACGGATGCCTTTAATGAACGGAACAAGCTCATGCGTAAGGAGGCCGAGGCGACAGGGGGCCGGAAGATCAGCAAGGAAGAATGGAGGAGGAGTACTATCCGGCTATTGGAAGGTCACCAGTACTACACCGATTATTGCCGGTTGCTGTTGAATGAAAAGCAGCTCGAGAACCTGAACAAATTAAAGCTGAAAGATCCCGAACACGGCGATAATGCGCTGGAGGGGTTGTTACGCGAGCATGGGGTCGATGGCGCTAATGATAACGGAGGCGGCGAGAAGGAGAAGAAGGGCAAGAAGGACAAGGATAAGGACCCGGGGCGTGGGATCGACACGGTCTTTCGGATCACGTCGAACAACAACCAAAGGCTGAGCTCGCAGGCCGACAGCAAGGCGCATATCCTTATCCAGGTCAACGCTATCATCATTTCCGTGTTATTGAGCCTGCTGCTGCGAAAGATAGAGGATCATACGAACCTGGCTATTCCCGCCACGCTGCTGCTGACGGTGAATCTCATCACGATAGTTTTTTCCATTCTTGCCACTCGGCCGCATATTCCACCGGGAACGTTTAGTAAGGCCGACCTCGATGAGAAGAAGGTCAATCTGCTTTTCTTTGGCAATTTCTACCGGATGAGTCTGGAAGATTATGCCGATGGGATGTTGATAATGATGGATGACAAAGATTTTCTGTACGGCAGTCTGATCCGGGATGTCTATTTTCAAGGGATCGCCCTTGGAAAGAAGTACCGCTGGCTGCGGCTTTCGTATAATGTCTTTATGTACGGGCTGATCGCTTCGGTGTTGGCCTTTTTGATCGCGGCGCTTGCGTTTCCGCAGCGGTAGCCCCTGTTGGGCCACGGGCCAGGCGAAAATTCATTGACCTATGCAGAATTCTGTTTTACATATCGTGCAAAAGCTGGAAGGAGCGGAGCAGCTGGATGTGGGCCTTTCGTTCAAGGGGTTCGTCGATTTCCTGAAGGAGCGGCGGCTGGTGGAAAAGACCATGCGAGTGAAGTTCCTTGATATGGCGCTCCATTATTTCGAGGAGCGGTTGCAGGGTAAGTATTGTGTCCCGCTGGAGGAGATCGGCCAATATGGCGAGCTGCTGGAGCTGATGTTCATGGCCATTTTTCCGCCATTGGCAGATGAAGGGGAGACCGCCTGGGCGCTGAGTGTGCCGGTGACGCCGGTGGTCTTTTATGGCACCGATGCTTTTTATGATAAGCTGCGTGATCCTGTGACGCATGAGATGAAGGCCTGTATGATGGAGAACGGTCAGACGGTGCGGAAGAAGGTGAATCTCGAGCTGATCTATTCGCTTATCTTAAAAAAATTATACCATTTCGAATTTGCGCCGGGGACCAGTGTCGTCCGGAGTCTAACCGACAGGGACACGGGTTTGGCGCATTTCTACAAGCTGAATCTCGATCTGCGGTTTGTCGAGATCGTGCCCAAGGGGAAGCTACCGGCGTTCGATCCGCAATTTCTGACTACCAGGCCTTCGTTGCCCGAAGCGCTCGAGTGGCTGAAAGAACATCTGCCGTTGAGCGCCTTTCGGTTCGAAGGCATTTCGGCATTGACAGTCACCGATATTACAACTCATTATGTCGTCGAGAGCATCAAGGGGTTGATCCTGAATCCCGAGCGGCTTGACAAGACGGCCCACCGGCATGAGATCATGCATTATCTGAATGTGCTGGCGGGGAGCAAGGATATCCGGTTCGGCGGAATTCCATTATTCAAGGTCAATGGCAAGCCGGTGTATTCGGACGATATCCGTAATCATACCGTGTTATCGAAGCTGGCCAGTGCCAAAGAGGAAGTAGAGGAAACGTATCTGTGTCTTGTGGACCGTCTCTTCCGGGAGCCGCGGCTGATCCTTTATGAAACGATCCCCGATGCCAGGGCGGGTGAGCCTTATTATCTGGAGTCGCTGCGGCGGGCGGGGATCCATTCGTATGCGCTGTTGCCGGTGTATTACAATAACCGGCTGGCCGGGGTACTGGAACTTTCGAGCTATAAAGTGAACTGTTTGAACGCGGAGCTACTGGCGAAGCTGGAGGTGGTGATCCCTTTGTTAGCGCAGTTGTTGCAACATGCCATCGATGAATTCGACCAGCGGATCAAGAGTATCGTAAAAGAGAATTTTACTTCTATTCAACCGGCGGTGGAATGGAAATTCAATGAGATCGCCTGGCATTATGACCGGACGGCCCAGCAGGGAAAGGAGCCGGTGTTGGAGACGGTGTATTTCAAGGATGTTTATCCGTTATATGGGGCGATCGATATCCGGAACTCCACGATGGAGCGCAATAGTGCGTTGCGGCGGGATCTCGAGACGCAGTTCAGGTTGCTTTACGATGCGCTGGCGGGGTTGCAAAAGGTGGTGACCATGCAGTTGGTGGACGAGATGATGCACCAGACTCAAAAATGGCAGTCTGCGCTGGCGGGTGCGTTGACTACGGCCGACGAGCTCAATTTGAATGCCTTTCTGAAGGAAAAGGTAGGTACGTTTCTAGCGCATTTTGCTCAAAGCCGGCCCGATCTGGCTTCGCTGATGGATCGTTATCTTACGTCGATTGATGAAGAGACTGGTGAGGCCTTTGCCGCGCGGCGTAGCCTGGAGACCTGTATCAAGCTGATCAACCGGACGGTGAATGAATCGCTCGAAAGGAGCGTGCCCGAGCTGCAGGCGTCCTATCCCAGCTATTTTGAAAAATTCCGGACGGACGGGGTGGAATACGATCTGTATATAGGTGGGGCGATCGCGCCGGACCGGCCCTTCGATCTGCTATACTTACGTAATCTGCGTTTGTGGCAGTTGACATCGATGGCTCTAATCGCCCGGGATACGCATAATCTGTTGCAGGAGATGACTACTCCCTTGCAGACCACACAATTGATCTTTGTCCATAGTACGGCTATCGATATCAGTTTCCGGAAGGACGAGCGGCGGTTCGATGTAGAGGGCGGTTACAATATCCGGTACCAGGTGGTCAAGAAACGCATCGACAAGGTGCGGGCGAGGGAGACGGGTGAGCGGTTGACGCAGCCCGGGATGATCGCCATCATTTATTTTAACGACCGGGAGGCGGAAGAGTACGAAGGGTATATCCGGTATCTGCAGGAGAAGGGAATGTTGGCGTTGCAGGTGGAGCGCCTGGAGTTGGAGGAACTGCAGGGTGTCAGTGGGTTACGGGCCTTGCGGGTGGGGGTCCTTTGGTAGGCGGCCGCGGCGTGTCTTCTTCGGTCAAACTTACGATGATGTTAAAGCATAAAATATTTTTGGCGGGCCTTTGGCTTTGCGTGGGACTCTGTTCTTCATGCAAGGGTTGTCATGGGCGTGCGGGGGCAACTATGGATACGGCTGTCCGGAAGCCGGGCGGGCGCGGACCCTCGGGGTATGACCTGGGTGCGCCGAAGAAATATGTTATGAGCGAGTCGCTGCATGAGATCTCGGGCATTTGTATGCTCCGGGGCAATGACGATACGCTTTATGCCATCGAGGACGAGCGGGGGCGGCTTTATTATTTCCATTTGGGTGACAACCGGTTCCCGTCCTATAAGTTCGGCAAACACGGCGATTATGAAGATGTCGCGATCCTGAACGATGCCGAGTTCGTGGTGCTCAGGAGTGATGGAAGCCTTTACGTTTTTCCGGTAGGGCTGATACATGGCGGCGACAGCAAGGCTGTGCAGTCGTATATCCATATCCTGCCGCGCGGGGAATATGAGGGGCTCTTTGCGGATGCGGGCGGGAAGCTGATCGTTTTGTGTAAGAATTGTCCGGATGACGATCAGCGGGACGAGGTATCGGGTTATGTATTGCAATATGGGGCCGGGCATAAGCTGGCCGTCACCGATCACTTCAAGATCCGGCTTCCGGCGGAGAAGCTGCATAGTATCCATACGAAGATAAAATTCCATCCCAGCGCCCTGGCGCGGCACCCTATCACCGGCGAATGGTATCTCCTCTCGAGTGTCAACAAGGTGCTGGTGGTGCTGGATGACCATTGGGCCGTCAAGGGGATGTATGATCTCGACCCGGTGTTATACAAGCAGCCGGAGGGGCTTGCTTTCGACAAGCGTGGAAATATGTATATCTCGAATGAGGGGGTGCAGGGGAATGCGAATGTCTTGTACTTTTCATATGAGCCTCATTAGGCCATGACAAGCCTTAACCTGATATTATGAGACGAGTTTTAGGAATCATCGGCCTGGGAATGTTTTTTTTCTGTGGGGCTCGCGCGCAGAGCTCCGACCCGGTGATCCGGCGGTTGTATCTCGTGGGTGATGCGGGAGAGGCACCGGCTGCGCATCACCCCGTGTGTGACTGGCTGAAGCAGCATGTCAACTGGGATGACACGAGCAACGTGCTCGTCTATTTAGGGGACAATATCTATCCGCAAGGGATGCCTGCGGACGGCACACCGGGTGTGGAGGAAGCCCGGAGAATACTGGATCATCAAATTTCCGTGGTCGAGGGGAAGCGGGCGCGGGCTTTCTTTGTGCCGGGCAACCAAGACTGGAAGCAGGGAAAGGCCGGTGGTTGGGCGCAGATCAACAATGAGGAGGCTTATATCAAGAACCGGGCATTACCCAATGTAGCGCTTTTGCCTTCGGGCGGTTGCCCGGGACCGGTAGCAGTGCCGCTGGGAGATAAGGTCGTGCTGGTGTGTATGGACAGTCAGTGGTGGTTGGAGGACGATAACGATAAACCCGGTGAGCAGGGCGCGTGCGACTGTAAGGATGAAAAGACGGTGATCAATACCCTGAAGGACATTGTGAGCTTGTATCCCGACAGGCTCATCGTGCTGGCGATGCATCACCCGTTGTATACGCATGGTGAGCATGGGGGCTATTATACCCTCAAACAGCATATCTTCCCGCTTACGACGGTGAATTCGGCCCTGTATATCCCGTTGCCGGTGATCGGGTCGATCTATCCCGTCAGCCGGGGTGTTTTCGGAAATGTGCAGGATACGCGCAGTCCCCAATACCAGGACTTTCGGAGTCAGATCGAAGGGGTGATCCGCGGGCATAGCAATATTGTGGATGTGGCGGGGCATGAGCATTCGTTGCAACTGCTGGAGCATGACAGCGTATATTATGTCGTAAGCGGAGCGGGATCGAAGCATACGCGCGTGAAGATGGGGCGCTATTCTTTGATGGCGAGGTCGGAGCTGGGTTTTGCGACGATCGCGGTACACGCGAGCGGGAAGTCGGAGATCGATTTTTTTGCGGTGCCCGGGGGCGGTAAGGCTTTTTACTCGGTGTCTTTGGCGCCGTTACGGCCAAAGCTGGAGGTTGCGGAGGCCGTGAAACGATTTCCGGACAGCGTCACGGTGGTTGGTGACCCGGAGTTCCAGGCCGGCGGTCTCAAGCGTTTCTTTTTGGGCAGCAATTACAGGAAGGAGTGGTCGACGCCCATAAAGGTGAAAGTGTTCGATATGACGGGCTGGACGCCGGTCCAGCGGGGGGGTGGCATGGAGACGCGCGGGTTACGGATGGTGAATGCGCAGGGGGAATCCTATGCGTTGCGCGGGGTGAAAAAATATGTCACGGACGGGGCGTTACCGGTGAGCCTGGTGGGCGACCAGTTTGTAAAGGACCTGGTGACGGATGGCGTCTCGGCCTCCTATCCCTATGCGGCGCTTTCTATACCTCCGCTGGCGAAGGCGCTTCGTGTGCCGCATGCCACGCCCATACTGGTGTATGTGCCGGATGATCCGCGTCTCGGGAGATTTCGCGAGGATTATGGCAATCTTTTCGCCATGCTGGAGGAGCATGAGCCGGGCAATGGCAAGAAAACGTACAACATGTATGACCTGGAGAACCTATTGAAGGAAGACAACGACAACCAGATCGATCAGCATGCCACGTTGAGGGCGCGGTTGCTGGATATGTTCGTGATGGATTTCGATCGCCATGAGGACCAGTGGCGGTGGATGGTCGAGGAGAACGGAAAGAGCAAGCTGTTGTCACCGGTGCCGCGTGACCGGGATCAGCCATTTTTTATCAACCAGGGATTCCTGCCGCATTTCGCAGGAGCGAACTGGGCTTCGCCGCAGCTGCAAGGATTCCGGGCAAAGGCCAGGGACATTGTTACCTTCAATTACAATGCACGGAATTTCGACCATAACTATCTGAGCGAACTCACGGAGGGGGATTGGAGGCAGGCGACAGAGAGTGCGCTCTCCGTGCTTACCGATTCGTTGATCGATTCCGCGATGCGGATGCAGCCGGCAGCCATCAGCGGCTATTCGCAGGCTTCCATTACCGCCAAGCTGAAGGAACGGAAAAAATATTTTGAAACGGAGATGATGCGTTACTACCGGTTCCTTTCGAAACAGGTGAGTGTGTATGGCAGTGACAAGCAGGAGCTGTTCGACGTGGAGCGCAGTGGCAGCGATTCCGTGACGGTGACCATTTATAAGATCAACAAGGAGGGGAAGGTCAGCAAGCAGCTTTACCATCGGGTATTCCTGGCAGCCGTTACCAGGGAGGTCCGGCTTTACGGGCTCGGTGGCGATGACCGGTTCCATATCCACGGGCAGGGGGGCGGCGGCATTACGGTGAGGATCATCGGCGGCCCGGGCAATGACAGCTATCAGAATGAGGCGAAGGCACCGGCGGGCAGGACAAAGATCTACGATCTCGGTACCGAGAAGAATAGTTTTACCGGGGATGGTAACTATCGGACATTCTTATCCGGAGACCCTGCGGTGAACGCGGTAGACAAGCTGGGGTTTAAGTACAATGTGGTCGCGCCCTTGCTCAGCGTTTCCTACAACCCGGATGATGGGGTGTTCCTTGGTGTAGGTTTCCGGTATACCACACAAGGTTTTCACAAGAACCCCTATAAGACGATACAGACCTTGACCATATTGCACTCGCTGTCTACGAAAGCCTATGATTTCAACTACAATTTTGCGGCGATCGAGGCTATCGGGAAACTGGACCTGCTCGTCGATGCCGATGTCAAGGCGCCGAACAATACGGTGAACTTCTTTGGTTTTGGGAACGAAACGGTCTATAATAAGGATGAGAAGGAGGAGGTTCGTTATTACCGGGCGCGCTATAACAGCTATGCCTTCGATGTACTCCTGCGGAAGCGGTTCGGGAAGGTGTTCTCGGTGTCGCTGGGGCCGGCGTTCCAGCGTTTTACGCTGGACAGTGCTGATAATTTCGATAGGTTTGTCAACCAGACGGCCATCAACGGACTCGACCCGGCCACGCTGTATCTGCCAAAGAGCTATCTAGGGGGACACGCGGAGGTGATCGTGGACGACAGGAATGACAAGATCGATCCTTCGCGGGGCATCTTTTGGGCGACGCGGTTCGGCAGCTATGGGGGGTTGAATGACGTCAGCCACGCCTATTCGCAACTGAACACCGATATGGCCGTCTATACCAGCTTCAATTCGCGGGCGGGCCTGGTGATCGCTAACCGGGTGGGCTGGGGGAAGAGCTTTGGGCAATATGATTTCTACCAGGGACAGTCCCTGGGGACATTGGAAGGCCTCAGGGGGTATCGCAGGTACCGGTTTACGGGGGATGAGGCCTTTTTTCACAACGTGGATGTGCGCATCAAGCTGGCCAAATTCAACACCTATTTTTTCCCGGGGACCCTTGGGTTGCTGGTCTTCAATGACGTCGGAAGGGTCTGGCAGCATGGATTGTCCAGCGACCAATGGCACGACGGGTATGGCGGCGGCTTTTGGATCGCCCCATTAGGAAAGGTGGTGTTCTCGGCGAGCTATGGGGAGGGGACGGATGGAGGTGTGTTCCTCTTTAAGCTGGGATTTCAATATTAAGAACGGTTGATCTTTTGGGGTCATCCGTCATGCGGATGAACGTATAAGAGTTTTCCGCAATAAAACGGACCTCGCATGCGTTTTCGAATTTTGGCCTTTTGTAGTATGTATCTGTCTATCCGCCATCTATGGTGTTTTTTGCTGCTATTGGTAGTTGATGCTGCCCACGCCCAGAGCGACAATCTCTCCTTTGTACATTTGGGTACGGCGCAGGGTTTGTCGCATAGCAATGTCATTTGTACGATCCAGGACAGCCGTGGGTTTATGTGGTTCGGGACACGCGAGGGGCTGGACCGGTATGATGGGTACACCTTTACCGTTTACAAGAACAAGGCGGGGGATGACAATAGTCTGGCCAATAACCTGGTGCAGGGCATTGTCGAAGACGCGGATGGCTATCTCTGGGTAGGGACCTGGGGTGGCGGCATCGACCGTTTTGACCGCCGGACGGAGCGATGGCAGCATTTCCGGCATAACCCCGCCGATCCGCATAGCCTGAGCAGCAATATCGTGCTGTGTCTTTTGCTGGATAGCCAGGGGCATTTGTGGGCGGGAACCGACGACGGCGGCCTTAACCGGATGGATTCGACCGGCAGGTTTACGCATTTTGTGCATCGCCCCGGGGATAAAACGAGTCTCAGCGACAACAGTGTCAAGTATCTGTTAGAAGATGCGGATCATCATATCTGGGTGGCAACGGTGGGTGGTGGACTCGATCTGCTGGACGGCGCGAGGGGAACGTTTCGGTCCATGCAGCATGACCCGCGTAACCCGGCATCCATCGGCAGCAACGATGTGATCTGTTTGTCCGAGGACAGGCATCACCGGCTTTGGGTAGGCACCAATTCGGGGCTGGATGAGCTCGACAGGGCCAGTGGCCGGTTTTTGCATTTTGGCAAGAAAAGGCATGATACCACGGGCCTGGGCAGCAATTCCATCAATTCCCTGGGAGAAGACGGCGAAGGCAATGTGTGGGTGGGAACGGAGAACGACGGGCTCGTGATCCTCGACACTTTGGGGGTCTTTCATCATTATCTGCACGATGATATCGACCCGTCGAGTATCGGCACCAATTCGCTGTATGGCATTTACTGCGACTCGAAGAAGAACATGTGGATCGGCTCCTTTGCGGGAGGACTTGATTTCGTCAATTGGGACAACCGGAAATTCGTACACTACCGGCACACGGCTTCACCACATAGTTTGAGTGACAATCATGTTCTTTGCATATATGAGGATCATCATAACGATGTATGGATCGGTACGGATGGCGGCGGTCTGAATCTGTTCGACCGCAACTCCGGCAGGTTTACGCATTATGAACATATTCCCGGGGATGCGCATAGCATCTGTGGCAACTATGTCCTGCGGGCCATGGAGGATCACCAGGGTAATTTGTGGATAGGTACATGGAACGACGGTCTGACGATCTTCAACCGGCGTGCGAACGCCTATGAGCATTTCCGGAACGATCAGGATAATCCGCATAGTCTAAGCAACAATAACGCGTGGACGTTTTGCGAGGACAGGGATCACCGGATGTGGGTCGGTACCTATGGCGGCGGTCTGGAATTGTATGATCCGGCAACGCATGGCTTTATCCATTACCAGCACCAGGAGGATGTTCCGGGCAGTCTGGGTAATGACAAGATCCATAGCGTCATCCAGGATAGCCGGGGGCGGATGTGGATCGGCATGGATGGCGGCGGGATCGATCTGTTCGATCCGCTGACCGGTCATTTTGCCCATTACAGGCATACGCGGGACAAGAACAGCCTTTGCAGCGACTACGTCACCAATATCATCGAGGACAGGGCCGGCAGTCTTTGGGTCTCCACCACGGAAGGGTTGTCCCGGTATGAGGTGACCGCCAACCGCTGGACGACCTTTACGTCGCGGGATGGGTTGCCGGACGACGTGATCTTCGGGGTGCTGGAGGATTCCACCGGCTATCTGTGGATCAGCACCAATAAGGGCCTCAGCAGGTTCGATCCACAGCATGGCCGGATAGAGAACTTTAGCGCAGCGGATGGGTTACAGGCCAATGAGTTCAAGGAGCAGGCCTATTGCAAGACCCGGAGCGGGGAGCTTTATTTTGGCGGCATCAATGGGTTCAATATCATCCAGCCGGAGAAGGTGCAATCGGAACCTTTTGATCCGCCACTGGTGATGACGGGTTTCCAGATCTTTAACCGGGAAGTGCCCATTGGCGGGAAAATGTCCATTGGCGGAGATGGCAAAGTGGCGTCGCCGCTTACCCAAAGCATCACCGAGACGCAGTCTATTACCTTGCCTTATAAGAGCTCGGTGTTCTCTTTTTCTTTTGCTTCGCTGAACTATACGGACAAGGGGAAGAAGCAATATGCTTATATGCTCGAAGGGTTCGACAAGAGCTGGAATTATGTGGGTGAAGAGCGCACGGCAACCTATACGAATCTAGATCCGAAAAAATATACGTTCAAGGTGAGGGGGCTCAACAACGACGGGGAGTGGTCGGATAAGATATTAGCGCTGCAGGTCGAGATCACGCCGGCTTTTTGGATGACGTGGTGGTTCCGGTTGCTGGCTGTGTTGTGTGTGATCGGCGGCGGCGTGGCCTTTTACCGGATGCGTGTACACACGATCAACTCGTTGAATCGCTCGCTGGAGCGGCAGGTGCAGGAGCGGACGGAGCGGCTGACGAGTCTTACGCTGGAAGAACGAAAGGCGCGGCAGGAAGCCGAACAGGCCAACAAGGCGAAAAGCATTTTTCTGGCCACCATGAGCCATGAGATCCGGACGCCGATGAATGGGGTTATCGGCATGGCCTCCCTGCTATCCGAGACCTCGCTGACGAGTCAGCAGCGGGAGTACAATCAGACGATCATCAACTGCGGGCAGAGTTTGCTCACCGTCATCAACGATATCCTCGACTATTCGAAGATCGACTCCGGGAAGATGGAGCTCGAGCAGCAGCCTTTCGATCTGCGGCATTGTATCGATGGCGTTTTTGGGGTGTTCTATGAAAAGGCTACGCAATCCGGCTTGCGGCTGGTGTATACGATCCATCCGGATGTGCCGCCGCAGATCGTCGGGGATGCGCTCAGGCTGCGGCAGGTGTTGATGAACCTCGTGAGCAATGCCGTGAAGTTCACGCATGAGGGCGAGGTGCTGGTATCCGTGAGCCTGTTGCGCGTCGAGGCGTCGGGTGGGCTTGTATTGGGTTTTGATGTGAAGGATACCGGTATCGGCATTCCCGCAGAGAAGATCGGGATGCTGTTCAAATCCTTCTCGCAGGTAGATTCATCCACTACGCGGAAATATGGCGGCACCGGACTGGGTCTGGCCATCAGCGAGAAGCTGGTGAATCTCATGGGTGGGGAGATCTCGGTGAGCAGCAAGCCGGGGGCGGGGACCGTGTTTAGTTTTTCGATCCTGACGCGAGAGGGGCAGATCGTGCCGGTGCAGATGGAAGAGAATACGGAGATCGAGGAGAAGATGAGTGTTGCTTTCGGGGAGTCGTATCCGCTGAGGATCTTGATCGCGGAAGACAACCTGATCAACCAGCAGCTGATCCGGCAGATCCTGGGTAATCTGGGCTATGAGCCGGATTGTGTCGAGAATGGCGATCTGGCGGTGGCGGCGGTACGGGAGAAGGACTATGACCTGGTGCTGATGGATGTGCAAATGCCGGAGATGGATGGGCTGGAGGCTACGCGGGCCATCCGCGAGCTTTCTGGCCGGCAGCCGGTGATTGTGGCGCTTACGGCGAATGCGATGCGCGGAGATCGCGAGGAATGTATTAGTGCGGGGATGGACGACTATATCAGTAAGCCGGTGCGGCTCGATGAGCTGATGCGGTTGCTGAAGAAGTGGGCGATGCAGGCGAGGGCGTGAGAGAAGGGGAAAGGCTTCCGCCCATTCAAGGATCCGGTAGCTGCAAAATGGCTGGCAAATCGTAATTTACCTTTCGTCGGGAAATCTTTGATGTTTTTGGCTAAGTGCAGTGCAACGGGAAAATGGTATAAAACAGAACATGCAGTGTACGGAACCGGGCAATTCATAAAAAAACGATATTGTAACTAGTTGATTATAAAGGCGCAAAAAAGCGGCATTTTTCTGGCTACAAAATCTGCTGTACTGCAAAACTAACAGCATGTTCAGAAACTACCTCACCGTCGCCTGGCGCAACCTCCGCCGTAACAAGGGCTATTCTGCCATCAATATTATCGGGCTGGCCAGCGGTCTTGCCATCACCCTCCTCATCGGGCTTTGGGTCGTTGACGAACTCAGCTTCGACCATTATCATTCCAAACACGCCCGCATCGTCCAGATCCTTCGCCGCCAGGTGTTTCCCCAGCACGACAACGAGATCCACATCGGCCCCATCGTCTCGACCATGGCCGGCAAGGCGCTCGATGACAACTACAAAGACATCATTAAGAACACCGCCCTCACGTCCACCCCCTTTTGGTACCTCCTGGGCAATGGCGACAAAAACCTCTCCATTCAGGGCATCTGGGCGCAACAGTCTATAACAGAGATTTTTACATTTCAAGTGACCGAAGGCAAAAGCCAGTCGCTCAAAGACCCCTCCACGCTTCTGCTTGCCCAAAGCACCGCAAAGGCCCTCTTCGGCAATGAAGACCCCATCGGCAAAACCATTACCCTCGACAGCCACCTGCCCTTTCGGGTCGGCGGCGTTTATGCCGACCAGCCTTTCAACTCCAGCTGGCACGACATAAAGGTTCTTTTGCCCTGGGACAACCAGCAGAACGCATACCTCCGGGATAACACGGACTGGGAAGATCATAGCGCCCGTTGCTACGCAGAGCTTGCCGGCATCACCACGGCAGCTGAGGCGACTCGTCGCATAAAAGATATTCCCGTCACTCCTGCCGGCCATCCGCGCCAAAAGGTCCTCGCTTATCCGCTCGATCGCCTGCACCTCCACGGTGAATTTTCCGATGGCGTCCCGAACGGGGGACGCATCCGGTTCGTTTGGCTCTTCACGAGCATCGGCGTCTTTATCCTTTTGCTCGCCTGTATCAACTTTATGAATCTTTCCACGGCCCGCAGTGAACAACGGGCAAAAGAGGTCGGCATTCGCAAGACCATCGGCTCCCGCCGCTATCAACTCATCGGGCAATTCCTTGCGGAATCGATCCTCACTGGGCTTCTAGCCTTTGGCATCGCAATAGCCATTGCCGCGATCAGCCTGCCCTGGTTCAACCAGCTTTCGGCAAAAGAAATGGTCTTTCCCTGGACGAACATCGGTTTCTGGCTCGCCGCGCTAGGGTTCTCGCTCCTGACGGGCATCATGGCGGGCAGCTACCCGGCCTTTTATCTTTCGGCCTTCCGACCGGTCAAAGTCCTAAAAGGATCGTTTAAAGCGGGCCGCGGCGCGAGCCTCCCGAGGAAAATCCTCGTCGTCACCCAATTCAGCATTTCACTGTCCCTTATCATAGCGACGATCGTTGTGTTTCAACAGATCCAGTTTGCCAAGGACAGGCCCCTCGGCTATAACCGCGACGGGCTCATCACCGTCCACATCAACACCCCGGACCTTGCGAATCACTATAATGCGCTGCGTACGGCGCTGCTTGGCACGGGTTTCGTCGCCAACATGGCCCGCAGCAGCCAGCCTACCACCCTATTTGACAACGGGAATGATCTCAGTTGGGAAGGCCAAACGCCCGAACAAAAACAGATCAACTACCACAACGTCAACGTCACTCCCGAATTTGGCGCCACGGTCGGCTGGACTCTTCTGCAAGGCCGCGACTTCTCCCGCGACTACGGCACCGACAGCAGCGCGGCAATTCTCAACGAGGCGGCGGTGAAACAAGCCGGGCTCAAACAACCCATCGGCATGCGGGTAACGCTCTTCGGCAAACCCTATACCGTCATCGGGGTCGTGGGCAATATGCTTACCAACTCACCTTACGATCGGATAGAGCCTGGTATCTTCCTCGGCGACGGATACATGAACTTTATTACCCTGCGGCTAAGACCCGACGCCCCGGCGCGGACGGCCCTGGCGGCGATAGAACCTCTGTTCCGCCGTTTCAATCCGGCCAGCCCCTTCAATTATGAATTCAACGATGAGGAGTATGCGCAAAAATTTGCCACCGAAACGCGTATCGGCAGCCTGGCGGCGGTCCTCTCCGGCCTCGCCATCCTTATCTCCTGTCTCGGCCTATTCGGCCTGGCCTCCTTCGTCGCGGAACAGCGCACCAAAGAGATCGGGGTCCGCAAGATCCTCGGTGCGGGTGTGATCAATCTCTGGGGACTGCTCTCAACCGATTTTCTGAAGCTCATCGCCCTTTCCATGCTGATCGCCATGCCCCTGATCGGGCTGGCCATGCATAACTGGCTGCAAGGCTATGTCGTCCACGCCGCCCTATCGCCCAGGATCTTCATCGCTTCCGGCGCCGGACTCCTTCTGCTTACCCTCGCCACTGTCAGCTTCCAGGCTCTGAAAGCCGCCCTGATGAGCCCTGTCCGCAGCCTCCGCACCGAATGATTTTGACTTTGGATTTGTAAGATTAGGATTTCACCATAATTGCCATCATTGTGATACCATCCGGTCTTCTTTGGCTCTGCAGCCGGAACATTTAATGGACACTTTTCATTTGTTAATGAATGTTGGGCCTCCCCTAACCAACCGAGATTTTGAAATTCAACAAAAAGTCTTAAATTTGTACTTAATTAGGTACTTATTATGCAAATAGTCAACTATACCGAATTCCGAAATAACCTTACCGAGAACCTTAATATGGTGAATGACAATGATGAGATCGTAGTTGTATCGAGAAGCAAGGGTAAGAATGTAGTGGTGATGTCACTCGAAGAATACAACTCTATCCAGGAGACACTCCATTTAGTGAGCAGCAGGACCAATCAGAAAAGATTGGATGAAGCCATAGAGGAAATGCGCTCAAGCAAATCTTCGAAGCACAAACTAAGTGAAGACTAATGGAATTGGTTTGGCAAACCCATGCCTGGGAAGATTATCTCTATTGGCAGGAAACGGACAAAAAAGTGCTTTTAAAGATTAACGAGTTGATAAAGGATTGCCTAAGAAATCCCTTTAAAGGCATCGGAAAACCGGAACCTTTAAAGGGTCAGTACAAGGGATTTTGGAGCCGTCGAATTACGGAGGAACACAGGTTGGTTTATGCGGTAAAGGATAAACAATTGCACATTCTCCAATGTCGGTTTCACTACGATGCCTGAATCAACAATTACAATGAGTCGGTTGAAGTTATTACCGAGGGATTTTTCATTTCACATCGATATTCCGGATTATGTCCAAGAGATTCTCAATAGTGAAATTTCAGTAACAGAAGAAGGAGAATAAAATACTTGAAATTCGGCTGAATTTTTTCCGCATATAACGAACCACAAAACCCGCCGTGGTGGCGGGTTTTGGAAAGTGGGGAGAAAATTGTGACCCGGATCGAATTCAAACCCGGAACTTCTTTTACAGCGTTGCCATGTCGATGACGAAGCGGTATTTTACGTCCCCTTTCAGCATGCGGTCGTAGGAAGGCATGATATCTTTCATGGCGATGATCTCGATGTCGGAGACGATGTTGTGTTCGGCGCAGAAGTCGAGCATCTCCTGGGTTTCGGGGAGACCGCCGATGGAGGAGCCTGCGAAGCTCTTGCGGCCAACGATGACGCTGAAGGGGGCAATCGGCGCGGGTTTGGATGGAACGCCTACGCAGATCATCACCCCATCCGTCCGGAGCAGACCGAGATAGACGTTCATGTCGTGCTCAGCGGAGACGGTGTCGATGATGAAGTCGAAATACCCTTTGACGGATTTGAGCTGTTTTTCATCTTTGGTCACCACGAATTTGTGGGCTCCCAGTTTTTTTGCGTCGGCTTCTTTGCCGGCGGAGGTGCTGAGGACGGTGACTTCGGCGCCGAAGGCTGCGCCGAATTTTACGGCCATATGGCCGAGGCCGCCGAGACCGACTACGCCCAATTTATGGCCTTTGCCTACTTTCCAGTGGCGGAGGGGGGAATAGGTGGTAATGCCGGCGCATAGGAGCGGGGCTACCGCGGGGAGGTCGAGTTTGTCGCTGACTTTTAGCACGAAGTCTTCGTGTACCACGATGGTATTCGAATAACCGCCATAGGTGGGAGTCTTATGGTCCTGTTCCAGACCGTTGTAGGTTTGGGAGTGGCCATTGGTACAGTATTGTTCCAGACCCTCTTTGCATTCGTCGCATACGCGGCAGCTGTCTACGAGACAGCCGACGCCTACCGTGTCGCCTACCTTGTATTTCCTGACGAGGGGGCCTACTTTGGTAACCTTTCCCACGATCTCGTGGCCGGGCACCATCGGGAAGATGCCCGGAAACCAATCATTTCTGATCTGGTGTAAATCGGAGTGACAAACGCCGCAGTACCGGATGTCGAACTGGACATCGTGGTCGCCTACCTCGCGCCGCTGGAGGTTCCAGGGTTGGAGATCGGATGTGGGAGTTTGTGCTGCATAAGCCTTGGCTTGTATCATGAGCTTTATTTTTTTTCGACACAAAGATGCGGGAAATACGGTGGGCCGGCACAACTATAAAAAAAGATAGTAAAGTTAGACTTTTCGGTGAAGCGAAGATTCGCGGATGATGAGTTCGGAGCGGACGATGATGGTATCGGTGGTATGGGCGGAGGGCACGCCGGCCAGTTGATCGAGGAGGCTGCGGGCGGCCTGTTCGCCGATCTCTTCGCCGGGATAGCTGATGGTGGTGAGTTTGGGTTGGATGATACGGCCAATGGCGTCGTTGTTGAAGCCTACGATGGCGATGTCTTCGGGAACGCGGACGCCATTTTCCTTGAGCGTCTGTAAGAATACAGCAGCAAAAAAATCATTGGTGGCAAACACGCCGTCGGGTCTCGGGTCCATGGCAAGGATCTGTTTGGCCGAACGCATCGCGGCGGCTTCGCTGAGGTCGTTGACGAGGACGAGGTTTTCTTCATAGTGCAAACCATAGTCGGCGAGGGCCTGCTGGTATCCCTTGAGACGACCGGCGTACACGTTTCGGCCAAGACTGGCGGTGATGTGGGCGATGCGGCGGCAGCCCTGGGCGGCGAGGTGGCCGGTGGCTTCATAGCCTGCCTTTACGTTATCGATCACCACGCGTGTGCCGTAAGGGTACTCTTCTACCCGGTCGAAGAAGACGATCGGGATATTCTTTTGTACATAGGGGTCAAAATGTTCCATGTCGCGGGTATCGAAGGCGAGGGAAGCGATGAGGCCGTCGACGCGTTTATGGAATAGGTTGTGGACGTTGGCGGCTTCCTTCCGGTAGGTCTCGGAGGAGTGGCCGATGATGAGGTCGTAGCCTGCTTCGGTGGTGACCTTTTCGATCCCCGCGAGTACGGAGCTGATGAACTGGCTTTTGAGCTCGTGTACGATGATGCCGATGGTATGGGTCTTTTGCATCCGCAGGTTGCTGGCGAAGCTATTGGACCGGTAGCCCATCTCGCGGGCGGTATCCATGATCCGTTTGCGGGTCTTGCTGTTGATGGCGGGATGGTCTTTGAGGCCACGGCTTACGGTGGCAGGGGAGAGGCCCAATACTTTGGCGATGTCGTATATGGTGATGTCTTTTTTTCCCGTCATGTAGAATGCGATGTTAAGGGATTAAAATTAAGGATTTTAAAAAACTTTATGCAATCGGTTGCAGTTTCGAAATTGAGACTTATATTTACCCGCTCTTAGCCGCGCCGCGGCGGGTGACGCTCGGGAGGCGCTCGGGTGACGCTCGAATGACGCGGTGGTTTCCGGGAACGTTCCCGGAGCGCGCAGGATTAAATAAATATTACTTGCCATGTTGTTATTGGGTATTGATCTGGGTACTTCTTCCGTGAAAGTTGCAGTGGTAGATTCGGGTACGCATCGGGTGCTGGCTTCGGCGCAGTATCCCGACACCGAGGCGCCCATCATCTCGCGGCAGCCCGGCTGGGCAGAACAGAGCCCCGACACGTGGTGGGAGCAGGTCAGACAGGCGATAGCGCGGGTGCATGCCAGCGGCGTCTATAATCCCGCGGATATAACGGCGATCGGTATCGCCTATCAAATGCATGGGCTGGTGCTGGTGGATAAAAAGCAGCAAGTATTACGGGATAGCATTATCTGGTGTGACAGCCGGGCGGTGCCTTATGGCGACAAGGCTTTTGCCGCGATAGGCGAGCAGCGGAGTCTCGAACGGCTGCTCAACTCCCCTGGAAATTTTACGGCGGCCAAGCTGGCCTGGGTCAAGGAGAACGAGCCGGAGGTCTATGCGAAGATCGATAAAGTATTGCTGCCCGGTGATTTTATAGCCTTGCGGCTTACGGGTGCGGCGACAACTTCCATCTCTGCGCTTTCCGAGGGTATCTTCTGGGATTTTGCTTCGAATACGTTGAGCGGCGATGTGTTCGGCGCCTTTGGGTTTGACGAGTCCGTGATCCCGGAGATCCGGCCCTTGTTCTCGGTACATGGCGAGGTAACGGCTAGTGTGGCGGCGGAGCTGGGGTTGAAGAAGGGCGTGACGGTGACCTATAAGGCCGGCGACCAACCCAATAATGCGTTATCGCTGAACGTGCTGAAACCGGGTGAGGTGGCTGCTACGGCCGGCACTTCGGGTGTGATCTATGGTGTTAGCGACGCGCTGACCTATGATCCGGGCTCGCGGGTCAACAGCTTTGCGCACGTTAATTATTCCCCTGAGGCGCGGCGGGTGGGTGTCCTGCTTTGTATCAACGGAACGGGTATCCTGAACCGTTGGATACGGGATCTCACCCGTGGCGACTATGCCGGGTTGAATACGGCGGCGGCGGCGCTGGCCCCGGGGAGCGCGGGTCTGCGGGTATTGCCTTTTGGTAACGGCGCTGAGCGCATTTTTTACAACAAAATTATCGGTGCACAGGTGTTGAATGCCGACCTGAATGTTCATGGCCCGGCGCATTTGTACCGGGCGGGACAGGAGGGGATCGCCTTCGCCTTTCGGTATGGCCTGGACATCATGCGGGGCAGCGGGATGCGGCCGGCGGTGATCCGGGCGGGGAAGGCGAATATGTTCCAGAGCCCCGTGTTCTGCGAGGCGTTTGTGAATGCCACGAATGTGCCGGTAGAGCTGTTCAACAGCGATGGCAGTATCGGCGCTGCTTTGGGCGCGGGTATCGGGGCGGGCATCTTCCCCGATGAGGCGGCGGCATTTGCGGGTTTGAAGCCGGTGCAATGGATCGAACCTACCAAGGCAGGGCAGTACGATGCCTTATATCATGATTGGAAACAAATTTTACAAAACTTCATAAAATAATAAGCTATGCCAGTTATCACCGGACAAAAAGAGTTTTTTAAAGGTATCGGGGAAATCCCGTATGAGGGACCGAATACAGACAATCCCCTGGCCTATCGTTGGTATGATGCGAACAAGGTCGTAGCCGGTAAGACCATGAAAGACCATTTGCGTTTTGCGGTTGCCTACTGGCATTCGTTTGTAGGTAATGGTGCAGACCCCTTTGGTGAACCCACGCATCTCCATCCCTGGAACGAGAAAAACGATGCGGTAGCAAGGGCGAAGGATAAGATGGATGCGGCCTTTGAATTCATCACGAAGCTCGGGTTGCCCTACTATTGTTTTCATGATGTCGACGTCGTAGACTATACGAACGATGTGGCCGATAACGAAAAGCGGTTACAGGCGCTGGTGGACTATGCCGCCGCGAAACAAAAGGCCAGTGGGGTTAAATTGTTGTGGGGAACGGCAAATCTTTTCTCTAACCGCCGGTATATGAACGGCGCGGCCACCAATCCGGATTTTGCTGTGCTGGCGCATGCCGGCGCGCAGGTGAAGGCGGCGCTCGATGCGACGATCGCGCTGGGTGGCGAGAACTATGTCTTTTGGGGCGGCCGCGAAGGTTATATGAGCCTGCTGAACACCAATATGAAACGGGAGCAGGAGCATCTTGCGCGGTTCCTGCATGTGTCGAAGGATTATGCACGCAAGCAGGGTTTCAAAGGGACTTTCTTTATCGAACCCAAGCCGTGCGAACCCACCAAGCACCAATATGATTACGATAGCGCAACGGTGATCGGTTTCCTGCGGCAGTACGATCTGCTCAAGGATTTCAAACTGAATATCGAGGTCAATCATGCCACGCTGGCTGGACATACGTTCACGCATGAGTTACAAGTCGCTGTTGATGCAGGAGTTCTGGGGTCTATAGATGCTAATCGGGGTGATTATCAGAATGGCTGGGACACGGATCAGTTCCCGAACAATATCAATGAGCTCACCGAAGCCATGTTGATCATCCTTGAAGCCGGAGGTTTTGGCGGCGGCGGGATCAATTTCGACGCCAAGATCCGGCGGAACAGCACCGATCCTGCGGACTTGTTTCATGCGCATATCGGCGGCGTGGATACGTTTGCCCGGGCGTTGGTCGTGGCGGACAATATCTTGCGCTCATCCGATTATAAGAAGATCCGGGCGGACCGGTATGCTTCCTATGACAGTGGGGACGGCGCGGCTTTTGAAAAAGGCAAGCTGAGTCTCGAAGACCTGCGGAATCTTGCGGCTAAGAATGGAGAACCGAAAGTGATTAGCGGACGTCAGGAATATCTTGAAAATCTTATCAACCGGTATATTTAAAAACCCACCGACCTTTTAATTGCTTCCATATGGTAATGATCGACACCTCCGCCAAAACGGCTTCCTTAAGCAAGGTGAGCCAGGCCTATATAACCCTGCTGACGCTGGTAGCGGCGATCGGCGGGTTGCTTTTTGGTTACGACACCGCAGTGGTGAACGGGGCGGAGAAGTCGTTGGTCGCGTTCTATATTACCCCCATCACCGAGCCTGCGCATGCCGATTATGCGGTGCGGATGATCTCGCAGTATAAAATTCTGCTGATCGTAGTCCTGTTCCTCGTGGGAATCGTCATCTGCGCACAGCTCGTTCGGTTGCTGGGGGCGAGGAAGGGCGGGATCATCAGTGTCATCCTTCTTGCCGTACTGGGTTTCTGGGCGGCATCCTTTGCTGGCAGGTCTATTTCCTACCTGCCCGCCGACTTACAGGATACGGCCAATGCCATCAAGGGTTTCGTTATCGCCAGCGCATTGATAGGCTGTGTGATCGGCGGGGCCGCGGCCGGATTCATTTCCAAATCGCTGGGCAGGAAGAACGGGCTGGTCATCTCCGCAATTTGTTTCTTTATCTCCGCCATCGGGGCGTGGCGTCCGGAGTCCTTTAATTTCTTCGGCACCCTGGACGCGTATTCCTTTGTGATCTACCGGATCATCGGCGGCATCGGCGTCGGCATTGCCTCCATGATCTCGCCGATGTATATCGCGGAGATCGCGCCGGCCAACATGCGGGGGCGTTTGGTGTCCTTCAATCAGCTGGCGATCATCTTCGGCATGCTGGTGATCTACTTCGTGAACTATTTCATCGCTAAGCAGGGGAATGAGCAATGGCTGATCACGGAAGGATGGCGCTGGATGTTCTTCTCGGGGGTGATCCCTGCGGGTATCTTCTTCATCCTGCTGTTCTTTGTGCCTGAGACGCCGCGATACCTGGCCATGAAAGGCAAGGACGAGAAAGCGATCAGGGTGCTGAAGAGGATCGCCGGGGAGAGTGATGCTTCCGCCACCTTGAGCGACATTAAATCGACGCTGCATGAGAAGAATGCGCCCTGGCTGTCGTACGGGTATTTTCTTATTTTCATCGGCATCCTGCTTAGTGTGTTCCAGCAGTTCGTGGGTATCAACGTCGTCCTGTACTATGCGAGCAATATCTTTCGGAATATGGGATCTTCCACCGACAGCTCGCTTTTGCAAACGATCATAGTGGGTGTCGTCAATCTTTTGTTCACGGTGGTGGCTATACTTACCGTGGATAGGTTTGGCAGGAAACCGCTGATGGTCATCGGGTCGATCGGCATGGGGATAAGCATGTTTGCCCTGGGTTTCGCCTTTTATTTCAATGCGGTTGGTATTGCTGCGCTGATCTTCATGCTGACGTATACGGCGGCGTTTGCCATGAGCTGGGGCCCGGTGTGCTGGGTGCTGCTGGCGGAAATATTTCCCAACAGCATCAGGGGAGCGTTGTCCATTGCTGTTGCGGCCCAATGGATCGCGAACTGGGTGGTATCGCTTACCTTTCCCATGATGAACGATAATCAATGGCTGACGGCAAAATTCAACCATGGATTCTCCTACTGGATCTATGGAGTGATGGGTATCCTCTCTGCAATTTTCGTGTGGAAGCTGGTTCCCGAGACCAAGGGCAAGACGCTGGAACAAATAGAACAGCTCTGGGGTAAGCGTGGATAAACGATGTGGGGCAAACGCGGATAGATCGCCCATTTGTCTTATATTGGGCGCTAATTAACCTTGCTTCGCGTATGCAGATGTTACAGACCCTCGACTATGTTGTTTTCCTTTGTTATTTCCTGATCGTTGCCTGTTATGGTTTTTGGATCTATAACCGAAAAAAAGCGGCGCAGACAAGCTCCAAAGATTATTTTCTTGCAGAAGGTTCGCTGACGTGGTGGGCTATCGGCGCTTCGCTGATCGCTTCGAATATTTCGGCGGAACAAATGATCGGGATGAGCGGATCGGGTTTCCGGCTGGGTCTGGCCATCTCGACGTATGAGTGGATGGCGGCGGCGACACTGATCATTGTAGCGATCTTCTTTATCCCCGTGTATCTTAAGAATAAGATCTATACGATGCCGCAGTTCCTGAATCAGCGGTATAACGGAACTGTAGCCATGATCATGGCGATCTTCTGGCTGGCCTTATACATTGTGGTCAATCTCATGTCGATCCTGTATCTAGGGGCTCTTGCGGTGAGCAGTATCTCGGGGATCAATATCGTGGTCTGTATCTTTTTGCTGGCCATCTTTGCGGTGATCATTACGCTGGGCGGCATGAAGGTCATCGGCTATACGGATGTGATTCAGGTGTTCTTTTTGATCCTGGGGGGGCTGGTCGCGACCTGGATCGCGTTGCATCTGGTGGCCGAGAAGAACGGGGAGTCGGGGTTGGTGGCGGGGTTCAAGCTGTTGACGCGGAGTGCTCCGGACCATTTCCATATGATCTTCGACAAAAATTCGCCCAACTATGTGAGCCTTCCGGGTCTAAGCGTCCTGGTCGGCGGGATGTGGATCGTGAACCTGAACTATTGGGGGTGTAACCAATATATTACGCAACGGGCGTTGGGCGCCGATCTGAAGACGGCCCGCAGCGGTATCCTGTACGCAGCTTTTCTGAAATTATTAATGCCGGTGATCGTGGTGTTGCCGGGTATCGGCGCCTATGTCCTTTATCAGAAAGGCATGTTCCATACCACGATGCTGAGCTCGGCTGGCGCGGTGGATGTCAACAAAGCTTATCCCAACCTCATGACCTTGTTACCCGCGGGTTTCAAGGGGATCGCCTTTGCGGCGCTGACTGCAGCTATCGTGGCTTCGCTGGCGGGTAAGGCAAACAGTATCGCTACCATCTTTACATTGGATGTCTATAAGAAGGCCATTGCTAAAGAGGCCGATGAGCGTCATCTTGTGCGTACAGGTAAGATCACGGTGGTCATTTCTATGTTGCTGGCGGTGCTTATGTCGCTGGTGATCGGCGAGAAGCTGATGGGGGAAGGAAAGCAAGGCTTCAATTATATCCAGGAGTATACCGGTTTCGTATCTCCGGGTATCCTGGCGATGTTCCTGCTGGGTTTCTTTTGGAAGCGGACGACTGCCAATGCGGCGATGTTTGCGATGATCGGGGGATTGGTGCTGTCGATCATCTTAAAGTTCCTTCCCATGTGGGCAGATCTCAACTGGCTGACACCCTATGGGCTCTTTCAGCCGAATCCGGATAATCATGGCGTTTTCGAGATCCCGTTCATCGACAGGATGGGGCTTGTCTTCCTGATATGTGTAATCGGGATGGCGATCATCAATTTTGTGGAGAACAAGCGGGGTGTGGTAAATAAGGGGATGATCGTGGATACGAGCATGTTTAAGGTGTCGAAGGGATTTGCCGTCGGAGCGCTGATCATTGCGGGGCTACTGATCACGTTGTATACGGTGTATTGGTAGGCCGGGGCCCGGCTCCCCGGGGGCCGGGCGATTTGCGGGTCGCCTACTTACAACAATCCTTTTTACGGATAAAAATTGCTTTTAATATCCGGAGCAAGAAATTTCCTATCGACTTAAAGCTATTCCCTTTATCGTTAGTTACGGCGGGCATGTGCGGTGATATAATCGATGACGGAGCCTACTGTCTTGAGTTTTTCGGCGTCATCGTCGTTGATCTTCAGGTTGAATTCTTTTTCCAGCGACATAAAGGTCTCGAGCACATCCAGCGAGTCCAGGCCGAGGTCATCGGAAAAGGATGCGCTGTCAACCATAGCGGACTGCTCTACGCCTAATTTCTCGTGGATGATCGTCTTTACCCTATCCGCGATAGTAGGGTTCTTGCTAATAACGGAATTCATAATCTACATTTTTGATTTTCAGGTACGGCCATCAGACTCGGCCTGTCATTGGCAAGATCAATCAGGATTGATGCAAAGATACTATAACGCGGGGGGCGTTTTGTTATTATTTTTGCCTCTCGAAATGCTCGTTTACAATTAATTAACAAATCTTGAATCAACCTAAGAAAACGATCATCGTGCCGGCTGGAACGGCGCGGCCGAATGTGGGATTACTGCTGAATTTCAATCAGGAAAGAAGGGGAGGGCTGGCCGTGGAGTTGTTGCTGGTGATGGAGAAAAAGGAGGGGCGGAGCTATCAGCGTATTCCGCTTAGTGGGAATCATAAGCCTTATTTAGAGGGGTTACCGCTACCGTTGGCGCACGTTATCCAGAAACTTTCGGACGAGGCATTGCTGGAACACCTGGTCAGGAATGGGTTCGCATGGCTAAGGGATGCCGGTAAAGCTTTCGAGCTTTTGGATGAGCGGCATTATGTGTTGCTGCGCCAATGGGTGTCTGTCGTGTTGCAGGAGTTGAAACCGCTGGTGCCGGTGGTGAAATATCTGTTCTATCTGCCAATCGGCGAGTCTTTTCATAGTACGGCTATCCGGCCTGCTTCGATCAGCGCGGCATCGCCGGCGATGCAATGGGTGCTGGAGCGCCGGAGCGGTATGTTGCATTTATTTTGTTCGGTTGCCATCAATAACGGTGTCTTTCCTGTGGAAGACTTTACGGTGACGCCGTACTTTTTAAAAAGCGGGAATGAATTCTTTTTGCTGAAACCGGCGGACAGGGAGCTGCTGGAGCGTTACCGGCAGGGGGAATTCGTCGTTCGGGAGGAGGGGCTGCCACGGTTCATGGCGACGGTCGTCAAGCCTTTGGCGGAGCGGTATCCCGTCAATACGGATGCCGTGATCCTCACCGAGTCGGTGGATGTTCAGCCGCAGCCGCAGGTGTATGTGAGCGAGCTCAATGAGAATTTTTTGCTGATCAAACCCAAATGGTCTTATGCGGGGCATGAGGTAGAGGAAAGTGAGGAGGAGGAGACACGGGTGGAATATGAGGACCGGCTGGTGCTGATTGCCCGGAAGAAAGAGGAGGAGGGGCGGCTTATGGATGCATTGAAGGGTCTGCATAAGAAATTCGAAGATCAGACTAATGGATATTTCTATCTGACCTTCAAGGAGGCGTTGGAGAAGAGCTGGTTTCTCCGCTTTTACCAGCTGATGCAGCAGATGGATGTGCCGGTGCTCGGCATGAATAAGCTCCGGAAGTTCAAATACAACACCAATGTGCCGACTTTTGAGATCATTGCGGGGAGGTCGATCGACTGGTTCGATCTAACGATACGGGTTACGTATGGCGATCTGGTGGTGCCGCTGCATGAGCTGCGGAAGGCGATATTGGGGCGGCAGGAGTTCATCTTGTTGGCTGATGGCAGCCTGGGCATGTTGCCTAAGGAGTGGCTGGATAAGTACGCGTTGCTCCTGAAGATGGGGCAGGCACAGGAGGGCGGGATGCGTTTGCCGGCGCTGCATTGGGGCGTCTTGGCTGAGGTCGGTGGTGTGGAGTCGCTGCAGGCGGAGCTTGCGGAAAAACAGCAGCGTTGGGCGAATTATGATGGTGCCGCTGGGAACTGGGTCGTGCCGGCGGCGGTGCAGGCGCAGCTTAGGGATTACCAGGTGGCGGGTTTCCGCTGGATGTGTTTGTTGAATGAGATGGGGTGGGGCGGGTGTCTGGCAGACGATATGGGTTTGGGTAAGACGCTGCAGACCCTGAGCTTTTTACAGCATGTGGTGGAGCGGCATCCTGACGAGACACACCTGGTCGTTTGTCCTACTTCGTTATTATACAATTGGGAAACGGAGCTTCGCAAGTTCTTGCCCGGGTTAGACTATCAGCTGCATTATGGCGCGGACAGGGTGTTGGATGAGACCGTTTTTCGCCGGGCGCATGTGATCATCACGAGCTATGGCATGGTGCGGAACGACATCCAGCATTTTGCTTCCTTTCTATTTGGCTATGTGATACTGGATGAGAGTCAGGCGATCAAAAATCCGGGGTCTCAGGTGCGGAAAGCGGTAATGCAGCTACGTGGCCGGAACCGGCTCGCGTTGAGCGGGACGCCGGTGCAGAACAATACCTTCGATCTATATGCGCAGATGGATTTTTTGAATCCGGGGATGCTGGGCGGGGCTGATTTTTTCCGGGCGGAATTTGCTACGCCGATAGACCGGAATGGCGATCCGGTGGCGGCGGCACGGCTGCGGAAGCTGATCTATCCCTTTATTTTGCGTCGCACCAAGGAGCAGGTGGCTAAGGATCTGCCGGACCGGACGGAGATGATCCTCTGGTGTGAAATGGGTGAGGAGCAGCGGCGGATCTATGATAGCTACCGGCAGCATTATCGGGAGAGTCTGCTTGGGCGGATAGCCGAAGAGGGTATGGGGAAGAGCAGTATCTATATCCTCGAGGGGCTTACGAAGCTGCGGCAGATCTGCGATAGTCCGGCGTTGTTGAAGGATTTTCGCGAGGAGCCGGCGGGGGCTGGTGTCTCGGCGGGGCCAGGTGAGCCGGCCGCGGCTGGTGATGCGGACAATCTGGCGCCGAATGTGAGCGTTAAATTGGAGGAACTGGTGCGGGAGATCGAGGAGAATACCGGTGCGCACAAGGTCCTTGTGTTCTCGCAGTTCACCTCGATGCTGGCCTTGATCCGGGAGGTGCTGGGTGCAAGGAGCATCCCGTATTTGTATTTGGATGGCAGCGTATCGGCGGAAGACCGGAAGGCGGGTGTGCAGCGGTTCCAGGAGGACGACACGATGCGGGTGTTTTTGATCAGCCTGAAGGCCGGGGGTGTGGGGCTGACGCTCACGGCGGCGGATTATGTGTATCTTGTGGATCCCTGGTGGAACCCCGCGGCAGAGCAGCAGGCCATCGACAGGAGTCATAGGATCGGGCAGCTCAACAAAGTCTTCGCCTACCGCATGATCTGTAAGGATACGGTGGAGGAGAAGATCCTGCAGCTGCAGGAGAAGAAGCGGAGCCTGGCGGCGGACCTGGTGGCGGATGAGGCGGGGTTTGTGAAGCATCTGTCACAAGATGACGTGGCATTTTTATTTGGATAATATGAACTGGTCGAAATTTTGGCATGCGCTCTTAAATGTTGCCGACAAATACTATATGATCGCCGGGGTCGCGTTCCTGGTCTTTTATGTGGTGTTGCGGAACCGGGTTAGCTGGAGGAAGATCCAGCCGCGTTATCCTGCTGCAGCCGACTATCGCCGGGAATTGCTGTTTTCCACGGTGTCGATCGTGATCTTTTCGTTGCCGCCGCTGATCCTGTTGCATAACGATTCGCTCCGGCCGCATACGACCTATTACGCATCGATCGCCCGGCATGGTTGGGTGTATTTCTTCGCCGCTTTCCCGCTCATGTTCCTGATGCACGACACCTATTTTTACTGGATGCACCGGCTGATCCATCATCCAACGCTGTTCCGGCTTTTCCATTTGGTGCATCACCGGAGCGTGAATCCGAGTCCGTGGTCTGCCTACGCTTTTCATCCACTCGAAGCGTTTGCGGAGAGCCTGATCTTTGTGGTCTTTTTGTTTACTATTCCGATAAACTACTGGCATCTCTTTATCTTTTTCCTGTTGAGCCTTGCGTATAATGTCTATGGGCATTTGGGTTTCGAGCTCTATCCGGCCGGCTTTCAGCGGCATCCGCTGGGGCGGTGGGTGAATACTTCGGTGTGCCATAACCAGCATCACTGGCATTTCAAGGGGAATTACGGGTTGTATTTTCTTTTCTGGGACCGGATGATGGGGACGCTGCGTGAGGATTATGATGCTGCTTTTTCCGAGGTGCATACGCGGAGCAAATCGCGGCGCAAGGCGACGGTGAGGACGGGTTTGCTGGTGCTGGGTGTGGTTGTAGGAGTGGTTTCCGGCGCACACGCCCAGGCCGGTGCGGCAGGGCCGGGTAAGGCGGATGCGATCCTCGGGATATGGCAGACACATGGCGATAAGCCGGCGAAGATCCAGATCTATCTTTCGGCTGGCCGGTATTATGGCAAGATCATCTCGCTCCGGGACCCGCTGGAGAATGGGAGGCCG
>JAICXX010000136.1 GCA_025934485.1 Chitinophagaceae bacterium | reverse complement strand
ATTGCCTGATAAAATTTAAATGAGCCTCGCAGTTCAAGCCGTATCGCCGGTGGTTCGCCTGGTGTTTCTAACGGGGTTGCGTTCCTCGGATTTTCCGGCGTTGCGGCCGGAAGACCTGCAGCAGGACATGGTGTATAAGAGGGAAAAAGGACGGAAAGTGCTTTTGCTCAAATAGTGCACGTCAAATATCTTCTACCTACCCGCCATATTCCATTTATTGACGCACGCGCCCCGCCACCCTATCTTTGAAGATGCCCTATCAAGTAGTCATTACCGACAGCACGTTCTCCGCCGAAACACCGGAAAACGAGATCTTCGGCCGCGAAGGCTACGACCTCGTCCGCCTTCAGTGCCGCGATGACAGAGAGCTACAGGTCCGCCTCGGCCCCGCCGACGCTGTCCTGGTTGAATCAGCTCCTATCACGGCGTCCGTCATCGAAGCCATGCGAAATTGTAAGATTATAGTCCGCTATGGCCACAGTGTCGACAATATAGACCTATACGCCGCCCGCAGCAAAGGCATACCCGTCTGTAACGTTCCCGACTATTGCATCAACGAAGTCGCCGACCACACCGTCGCCCTCGCGCTTGCCGCGTTGAGACAGATCCCCGAGACGGACCGCCGCGTGCGCCAATACGGCTGGCAATCCTCACTACCAAGACCGGTGCGCCCCTTCTCCGAATCGATCTTCTGCCTCGCCGGTTTTGGCCGCATCGCCCGGGAGGTCGCCAGACGTGCCCGAGCCCTGGGCTTTACCGTGATGGCTTACGACCCCTTCGTTAGCCCCGAAGTAATGGCTATCTTCGACGTAGTCTCCTTACCGTTGGATGATCTAATCAGAATAGCCGATGTCCTTAGCCTCCATTGCGCGTTGAACGCCGACACCTATAACATGA
Source organism: Chitinophagaceae bacterium (assembly GCA_025934485.1). Taxonomy (GTDB): domain Bacteria; phylum Bacteroidota; class Bacteroidia; order Chitinophagales; family Chitinophagaceae; genus Puia. The sequence goes on along the minus strand of JAICXX010000136.1, from coordinate 15,464 downwards.
TCAGGCAGGACCGGCTATCCCTGATGAAGCCCGGCGCCATCCTCGTCAACACCGCGCAGGGTGATCTTGTAGATGCCGAAGATCTTTCCTATGCGCTCAAACAGGGCAAGCTATGGGCTGCCGCAGTCGATGTCTTTGATACGGAGCCCCTTCCCCCTCATCATCCATTGCGCCAGGCACCCAACACCATCCTATCCTCCCATGTTTCCTGGTACAGCAGCGACAGCACCCCGCTAATGCAGCGGAAAGCGGCCCAGGAAGCCGTGCGGGCCCTAAAAGGAATGGTCCTGCTCAATCGGGTCATTTAAAAACCGAAGATTCGGAGTGCTTTAGAAAAATATCGGTATATTGTAAGGGGTAAAATAACCTATCCCCATGGGAAGCGCTTCTTTGATCATCCTTCTGATTGCCGGAGTCGTTTTTGCCGCCGGCGGAATTGCCGTGGCCCGGCTCCTGGTAAAAGGGACCAAAAACGGGCAAAAAGGGCAGGCCTATGAGTGCGGTATCCCCACCGCGGGCACCCCTTGGAACCAATTCAATGTCGGCTATTATTTGTATGCGCTGATCTTCCTCATCTTCGATGTGGAGCTTGTCTTTATGTACCCCTGGGCCGTAGCGGTCCGAAAGATCGGGCTCGCCGGGCTCGTAGAGATCATGATCTTCCTGTTCTTCCTGTTCATGGGTCTGTTGTACGCACATAAAAAAGGAGCGTTGAAATGGATGTAGGCCCGCAAAATATGGAACCGCAAAAAACCGACAGTAAGCCATTCCCGGGCGAAGTGCACCCCACAGCAGGCGGCGGCATCCTGGTGACAAAATTGGATGAGGTGATTAACTGGGCCCGGTCGAATTCGCTCTGGCCCCTGGTCTTCGGCACCTCCTGCTGCGCCATCGAAATGATGTCGACGGCCGGCGCCAAATACGACTGGTCGCGTTTCGGATTCGAGGTGGCAAGAGCTACCCCGCGACAGGCAGACGTCCTTATCATCGCCGGAACCATCGTCAACAAAATGGCCCCGGTGCTCAAAAGACTTTATGACCAAATGGCGGATCCCAAATACGTGATCGCCATGGGAGCCTGCGCCACGAGCGGCGGGCCGTTCTTCTACAATACCTATTCGGTGGTCAAAGGCGCCGATCATGTGATCCCCGTAGACGTCTATATTGCAGGCTGCCCGCCCCGGCCGGAAGCCTTGCTGCATGCTTTGATCACCCTACAGGAAAAAATCAAGGGGGCGCGAAATGAATAAGGAAGAACTAAAAGAACACCTGGCGACACTACTCCCCTCACCCACATTCGAGGAAGGAGCGGAATGGCTCACGATAACCATCGACCCGGCCGAGTGGGAGTCGACAGCAAAGGCCATAAGAAAAGACTTCGACTACCTTTTCTGCGTGACAGCCGTCGATTGGCGGACCCATTTTACCATGGTCTACCACCTGACATCGACCACCCATCGTCATACACTCGTAGTCAAAGCAAAGTTAGATCACGAGAATCCGGCCATCAGAACAGTCTCCGATATCTGGCGCACGGCCGAATTCCACGAACGCGAGGCATTCGATCTTTTCGGCGTGGTATTCACAGACCATCCCGACCTGCGCCGGCTGTTCATGACCGACGAGTGGAATGGATGGCCGCTGCGAAAAGACTATGAAGACCCCGTAAATATGATCAAACTATGATCGAAGAACTAAGCACAACCGAACAAGGTGATCTCGTGATCAACGTGGGGCCGCAACATCCCTCCACGCACGGCGTGCTGCATCTCGTCATCACACTCAATGGCGAAACGATCAAAAAGGTGGAACCCCATCTCGGCTATATCCATCGCAGCATCGAGAAGATGTGCGAAAGCCTGTCCTACCGGCAATTCATTTACGTGACCAGCCGCATGGATTACCTGAGCTCCCACATCAACAACCATGGCTGCGCCCTGTGCGTGGAAAAAGGACTGCAGATCGAAGTGCCGCCCCGCGCAAAAGTGATCCGTGTCCTGATGGATGAGTTGACACGGCTGGCCTCCCATCAGCTTTGGTGGGGCGCGATGGCCATGGACGTGGGCGCCCTTACCCCCTTCTTCCATGCCTTCCGCGAAAGAGAGGCCATCAACGACATCATGGAAGAGACCTGCGGAGCCCGGCTAACCATGAATTATATGGTGCCCGGCGGCGTGATGGCCGACATCCACCCCAATTTTCAAAGAAAGGTAAAGGAATTCCTCAGCTTCTTCCATACCAAGATCGATGAATACGATGAGCTCGTTACCGACAACGTCATCTTTAAGAACAGGATGGCTGGCGTTGGCCACCTCTCCCCCGAAGACGCCATTTCCTACGGCTGCACCGGCCCCACCGCCCGCGGCAGCGGCGTAAGCTGTGACATCAGAAAATTATACCCCTACGAAGTCTATGGAGACCTGCAATTCGAGGAAATAAGCGAAAAAGGCGGCGACTGTTTCGCGCGCTACCTGGTCCGGATGCAGGAAATGCGCCAGTCGATAAAGATCATAGAACAGCTGATCGATAATATCCCCGGAGGAGAACACCTGGCAAAAACGAAGGCGGTGCTGAAACTGCCCAAAGGCGAGTTCTACTCGCGGGTGGAGACGGCCAGAGGCGAATTTGGCGTATACATCATAAGCGAAGGCGGGACGACGCCTTACCGGATAAAATTCCGGAGCCCCGGCTTCTCCAATCTTTCAGCGCTGGACCATATGGCAAAAGGACATAAGATCGGGGACCTGGTGGCGATCATGGGAACACTGGACCTTGTGATCCCGGATATCGACCGGTAAGCCCCGGCCGGCGGGAAAAGCCGGCCATAGAAGAACAATATAACGATGCTGTCCATAGAAAACATAACCCATTCCATCGATGCCTGGCTGAACAGCGCATTCAACCCCACAGTGGCCTTACTGCTGGAGTACCTAATCGTCGGCCTGTTCGCCATCAGCCTGTTTGCCATACTAGGCCTGGTCCTCGTGCTCATGGAACGAAAGGTTTCCGCGTATATGCAGGTGCGGCTGGGACCAAACCGCGTGGGACCAGGCGGCAGTCTCCAAACGGTCGCAGACACCCTCAAGCTCGCCATGAAAGAAGGGCTGACCCCCGATGGCGCGGACAAATTCCTCTTCAACCTGGCGCCTTATGTGGTCATTGCGGTAGCCATGATGATACTCGCCCCGATCGCCTTTGCCAAAGGGACGCAGCTCTGGGACCTCAATATCGGGGTATTGTATATCACCGCCGTCTCGTCCCTTTCCGTTATCGGTATCCTCATGGCGGGCTGGGCCAGCAACAACAAATACTCCCTCCTCGGCGCCATGCGCAGCGGCGCACAGATCGTCAGCTACGAGCTGTCTGCGGGTCTGAGTGTCATTTCGATTGTAGTGCTCACCGGCAGCCTGCGCATCTCGGATATCATCGCCTCCCAACAGGATGGCTGGTGGCTGTTCAAAGGACATGTCCCGGCGTTCATCGCCTTTATCATCTTTATCATCGCCATCACGGCGGAGACGAACCGGGCGCCTTTCGACCTCGCCGAAGCGGAATCGGAGTTGACGGCTGGGTTCCATACAGAATACTCTGGGATGAAATTCGCACTCTTCTTCCTGGCCGAATATGTGAATATTTTTATCGTGTGCGGAATTGCCGCCACCTTGTTCCTCGGCGGCTGGATGCCCTTGCATATCGGCCATTGGACGGCATTCAACCATGTAATGGACTATATCCCTTCCTCCCTCTGGTTTCTTGGCAAGATCTTTACCTTGATCTTCGTGATCATGTGGTTTCGCTGGACCTTTCCCCGATTGCGCATCGACCAGCTGCTGAACCTGGAGTGGAAGTATCTGTTGCCCATCAGCATCGTCAATCTATTATTGATCACCCTAATTGCAATAGAAGGATGGCATTTTTAACAACATATCTCAAAGATGTCCTCGGCGGCGTAAGATCACTGCTCAAGGGCATGAAACTCACGGGGTACTATTTCACCCACCACAAGGAGATCATCACCCAGCAATACCCGGATAACAAGGCAGAACTGAAATTACCGGAACGGTTCCGCGGCGAAGTGATCATGCTGCATGACGAAAAGAACGAGCATGCCTGCACGGGCTGCACCGCCTGCGAGCTGGCCTGCCCCAACGGTACCATCAAGATCATCACCAAATTCGACGTGACACCGGAAGGCAAGAAGAAAAAAGCGCTGGATACTTTTATATATCATCTCGAACTTTGCACGATGTGTAATTTGTGTATCGAAGCCTGTCCTACGGATGCCATAAAAATGGCGCAGAATTTTGAACATAGTGTGTACGACCGCAGCAAGCTCACAAAAAAATTAAATAACCCGGGTTCTAAAATCAGAGAGGGCGTTGAATAATGAGTGCGTCCGCCGTCGTCTTCTATATCCTTTCCGCTCTAATCCTGGTCTCCGCCCTGCTTGCAGTGACGTCCCGGAAAATATTCCGCTCGGCCATCTGGCTGCTGTTCTCGCTCACGGGTATCGCCGGGTTGTACTTCTGGCTGCAAATGGAATTTGTCGCGGCAGTTCAGATCGTCGTGTATGTCGGCGGGATCGTAGTGCTGATCATCTTTTCCATCTTCCTCACCCAGCAATCGGGTAAAGACCTGCCAGTGCCGAAACGAACCCGCGGCCTATTCTCGATCCTGGCTGCCGTCGCGGGTTTCATCTTGACCGCGGCGCTGCTACGGGGCTATGCCTTTCCGGCCCCCGGACAACCCGCTCCCACCGCAACCATAAACAATATCGGTGCTCAGCTCCTCAGCACAAAAGAACACGGCTATGTCCTACCCTTCGAGGTGATCAGTATCCTGCTGTTGGCAGCGATGATCGGCTGCATCGTCATTGCGATGAAAACAAAACCGGAAACGAAATGAACCAGGTACCACTAACCCATATCCTCATCGTCAGCACAGCCCTTTTCTTCATCGGGATGTATGGCTTGTTCACACGGCGGAATCTTATCACCATGCTGATGTCGATCGAACTGATCCTCAACAGCGTGAACATCAACTTTATCGCTTTTAACAGATACCTCTACCCTCAAAGGCTGGAAGGGGTCTTTTTCACGCTGTTCGTCATCGCCATTGCCGCTGCGGAGGCTGCAGTAGCCATCGCGATCATCATCAATTTATATCGAAACTTTCATTCTATTGACGTCGAGACGGCAGATGAGATGAAATTCTAAAAAAAATGCCAAACGCTTCTTATATAGTACTGATTCCCCTGCTGCCACTGGCAGGCTTTGCACTGCTGGGACTCTTCGGCAGACGATACATCAAAGGCTTTGCCGGCGTCCTGGGCACAAGCTTCGTGCTCGTCTCTACAGCGCTGGCGCTATATGTGGCCTGGCAATACTTTTCAATATCTCTCCCGCAAGGCCACTTCAAACAAACCGTCCCCCTGAACCTAAACTGGCTAACTTTCTCACCCGGTCTATCCATCGATATGAGCATTATCCTCGATCCCATCTCCGTGATGATGATCGTCGTGGTCACGCTGATCTCCCTCCTGGTGCATACTTTTAGCCTCGGGTACATGAAAGGGGAAACGAGATACGCCACCTATTATGCCTTTCTCAATCTTTTTACTTTTTCCATGCTCGGACTGGTGCTGTCGGGAAATCTCTTCGAGACCTATATTTTTTGGGAATTGGTAGGCTGCTCCTCGTTCCTGCTCATCGGATTCTATTTCGACCGGCCCACTGCCGTCGCGGCGGCCAAAAAAGCTTTCATCGTCACGCGTTTTGCCGATCTCGGGTTCCTGGTCGGCATCCTGATCCTTTCCTTCCACGCCGACACCCTGGATATCCACACGCTGATCCAGCGCCTCACCCAGCCCGGTCCACAGCTCACCAATATCACCACCGCCTCCTTCCTCGGTATCTCGGCGTTGTCCTGGGGGCTGGTGCTTGTCTTCGTAGGTGGAGCAGGCAAATCGGCTATGTTTCCCCTGCACATTTGGCTGCCGGATGCGATGGAAGGCCCTACACCGGTCTCGGCGCTGATCCATGCCGCCACCATGGTGGTAGCAGGCGTGTACCTGGTAGCCAGATTATACCCCGTATATGCCCATGCCGGCCCGGCGGTGCTACAGGTGGTCCTTTACGTCGGCGCTCTCTCGGCCTTACTCGCAGCGATCATCGCCTGCACGCAGACGGACATCAAACGCGTGCTCGCCTATTCGACGATGTCGCAGATCGGCTATATGATGTTCGCCCTCGGCGCGCATGGGTATACCGCTTCTATGTTCCATCTCTTTACCCATGCCTTCTTCAAGGCCCTGCTCTTTCTCTGTGCGGGGGTAATCATCCACCGCGTACACAGCAACGAGATGAAGGACATGGGCGCTCTGCGAAAGCTCCTGCCGCTTACCCATGCCTGTTTCCTCATTGCCTGTCTGGCCATTTCCGGCATCCCCCCCTTCTCAGGGTTCTTTAGTAAAGAGGATATCCTGCTGGCGGCCTGGAATAGCAACAAACTGGTATATGCCGTCGGATTGTTCACCTCGGGACTCACGGCCTTCTATATGTTCCGATTGTATTTCTCCGTCTTTTGGGGTCGCCCGACGCACGAAGCCGGCGCCCATCCCGGCCATCATCCGGAAACCCCTTTCACCGAGAAACTCCCCCTGGTCATCCTCGCCCTGGGAGCGCTATCTGCCGGTTGGATTCCCTTCTCCCGGTTCGTGACCGCCGATGGCAAGCCGGAACCGGCCCATGGTGTCAGCGTTTTCGCCATCGCGCCCGTGGCCCTCGCGCTCATCGGGATAGCAACGGCAGCCTACCTATACCGGAAAGAGACCGAACGGCCGCAACGCGCCGCCGCTGCATTCAAGGGATTCTACCAATTCGCCTATCATAAATTTTATATCGACGAAGTATATACGTTTATAACGAAAAAGATTATTTTCAATGGCATCGGAAGACCGGCAGCATGGATAGACAAGAACATCGTGGACGGGCTGATGAACCTTCTGGCAACGATCACGGCCAGGATCGCTGCCGGGATAAAAGGGATTCAATCGGGTAAGGTGCAGGATTATACCTTGTATTTCTTTGCCGGAATTGTCGGATTAGCAGTCTTATTCATTTATCTATACACATGAACCTGTCTTTACTGGTCTTAGCGCCATTGATCACCGTGGTCGCCGTCCTTTTCTGTCGTGGTCGCAGCAGCATCCGCTGGGTATCCCTGGCCGGCGTCACGGTCCAGTTGATCCTGGCCTTCGCATTGCTTTTCCTGTATTGGAAGGAACGTGCCGCCGGCAACGACTCCGCAATGCTGTTCGAAACCCGGCATACCTGGTTCCGGGCATTGAATATTGACTATCACCTCGGCGTAGACGGCATCTCCGTCGCCATGATACTCCTGACCGCCTTCGTTATGGAGGCGGCCATACTGGTGTCCTGGAAAATTGCCCCGATGACCAAAGAGTTCTTCGTCCTGCTACACATCCTCAGCGCAGGCGCCTATGGCTTCTTCCTTTCCCTCGACCTTTTTACGCTTTTCTTTTTCCTGGAGATCTCCGTCATCCCAAAGTTCCTCCTCATCGGCATCTGGGGCTCCGGCAAAAAGGAATATTCCGCCATGAAGCTCGCGTTGATGCTCATGGGCGGATCGGCACTCGCATTCATCGGTCTGCTGGGCGTGTACTACAACACCCACACCTTCGACTGGCCCGCCATCTCCCAAATACACTTGCCGCTACAAGCGCAACGGCTCTGGTTCCCATTTCTATTCACAGGTTTCGGCATTTTCACCGCGTTATTTCCCTTCCATACCTGGGTGCCGGATGGCCATTCCTCCGCGCCCACGGCAGCATCGATGTTCCTGGCCGGCATCTCCATGAAACTCGGCAGCTACGGGTGTCTGCGCGTGGCCGTCTTCCTGATGCCGGAAGCGGCGAGGATATATTCTCCCGTGATCATCCTGATGGCAACGATCGCCATCGTCTATGGAGCCTTCGCTACCATGATGCAAAAGGACCTGAAATACATGAACGCGTATTCATCCATCAGTCATTGCGGCTTTATTTTGCTGGGGATCGGCATGCTGACCCAAACGGCTATCACCGGCGCCATCATCCAAATGATCTCCCACGGCCTCATGACGGCACTCTTCTTCGCGGCGATCGGGATGATCTACGACCGGACGCATACAAGACTCGTCGGACAACTCGGCGGCCTTTTAAAGATAATGCCCTTCATCTCGACCATATTCGTGCTGGCAGGCTTGTGCTCCCTGGGACTCCCGGGCCTCAGTGGTTTCGTAGCCGAGATCACCGTCTTCATGGGCTCCTGGCAGCACGCCGGTGAGTGGTACCGCCTGGCGACGATCCTCGCTTGCTCGTCGATCGTGATAACCGCCGTGTATATTTTAAGGGCTACCGGGCAAACGATCATGGGGCCGTTGAAGGATACGCATTATAACGGACTCGGCGATGCGGCCTGGAACGAGCGATTGGCAGGGATCTTATTGACAGCCGGCATTGTGGCCATCGGCATTGCGCCCTTTTGGCTTAGCCGGCTGCTGACTTATAAACTGAATTAATCTATGTGGGCAGGCATTATTCTTTCGTTGCGACAGGAGCTGATGATCACCATCCTTATCTTCGTACTGCTGGTGTATAAGATAGGGGCCTCCGAATACAAAACCAACGCCCTCCTCAACGGCATCAATTTGCTGCTGCTGGCGAATCTCATCGTCGGCTTCTTTCCCTGCCCGGATGCTACTTCCTTCAGCGGCATGTTCCATACGAACAGGCTGATTGTCCTGGAAAAGAACATGCTTAACCTGGGGACGCTGCTCATCTCGCTTCAGGCATACGACTGGCTGAAGAGCCACCGCCACGTGCCCGAATTCTATATGCTGCTACTCGCCACGCTCACGGGTTTTTTCTTCATGATCTCCTCCGGCAACCTGCTGCTGTTCTACCTGGGTCTCGAACTCTCCAGCATCCCACTCGCCGCGCTCGCCAGCTTCGACCTGGAAAAAAGACAATCTTCGGAAGGAGCCATGAAATTTATCCTATCCGCCGCCTTTTCCTCGGCATTGTTGCTATTCGGCATTTCCCTCCTCTATGGCGCAACGGGGACGCTAGGGTTCGATACCATCGTCCAACGGCTGGACGGCAGCGCATTCCAGCTCTTCGCCTTTATCCTCATCCTATCCGGTTTTGCCTTCAAGATAGCCGCCGTACCCTTCCATTTGTGGACGGCCGATGTCTACGAAGGGAGCCCGGTCACGGTGACCGCCTATCTATCCGTTATTTCAAAGGGGGCGGTCTTCTTTATCTTCATCCAACTATTATATACGGTCTTTAAGCCGATAGCAACGAGCTGGTACCGGATACTCATTATATTATCGGTGCTGAGCATCACGGTGGGCAATCTGTTCGCCCTGCGGCAGAACCGCCTCAAGCGACTGCTCGCCTTCTCCTCGATAGCACAGTCGGGATTTATCCTCGCAGGTGTCATCGGTAGTTCCAGGATAGGAGAGGCATCCGTTGTGTATTTTATCCTCATCTACATTTTCTCCAATCTCGGTGCATTCGGCGTCGTATCGCTCATCAGTGCCCAAACGGGCAAAGAGACCATCAGCGACTATCGGGGATTGTATGCCAATAACCCGGCCTTGTCCTGGGTGATGGCCATCTCCTTGTTTTCCCTGGCAGGCATCCCGCCTACAGCTGGTTTCTTCGGAAAATTCTTTTTGCTGATGGCGGGCGCGGGAAAAGGGAACTATGTATTCATCACCATTGCGGCCCTGAATATGGTGATCTCGCTGTATTATTATCTAAAAGTAGTCAAGGCCATTTTCATGGATAAGCCCGAACAACCCATCGAAAAACTCGTGATCCCGCTGCTGCCGAATATTGCTTTCATTGTCTGTGTGGCGGGCACGATAATAACTGGTCTGGCAGGTTGGATCTATGACTACATTTATTCATTGAGCATTGGACTTTGACAAAAAGACGCTGGAATGGCAATCAACCAAAATCATCAATTCGAGGAACTCAACGGGACAAAATGCGCCATCGTTGAAAAAAACGCCACCGCAGCGCGCGTGGACTTCCTGCGCCGCCTCCTGGAATACAATGGGTATACAGTGATGGCAGTTCCAAGCCCACCGCCCAAGGCCGCACCCGCACCCGCCCCTGCGCCACCCGACGCCCCCCCAGCCGCACCCGCGCCCCCCGCACCAGAAACATTCACAGTGGGAGTAACGAACGTCATGTTCAACCCCATCAACGCGATCTTCGGCCGGCTGCTGAAAACACCCGACGGCCATACCGTAACGCTAGCCTACTGGCAACAGCGCGAAAACGAGTCCGATGATGAAAAACCTTATTTTGAATAATACCGCAGGACGCGGTCCATATTGTATCAATTAATAAAGCCCAGTAAATCAAAGTAAGCCTTTTTCCCAACTACCGAAAGAATTCGAGGGTGGGTTGTTTAACTCCCCCGTGAACAAAATCGTGTCTCCCGCGAAAATCACAGATTTCATACCTATCCGAATTCTTGATCTCGTCATATTCCGCTTTCGTTATCCCGAATTTTTCGTTGTAAGGCATCCCCTCGCCAGACTTATAGCACTTGTTCATATATTCCGCGGCCCATTCTTTATTTGCCGCCATTGCATTATTGAATTTTTCCATTATAGCCAGAAGCAAAAGGATCTCCCCCAGGCACGTGTTGTTGCGCTAAAGCCATATCCCCGATAATAAGAAAAAAAGCAAAGGCTATTATTCTCATCTTTTTTTATTCTAAAAATAACTATTCACCGCAAATTCATACTGGTTCATAAATATTTCCTTAAATGGCTGTATGTTATTCTGCTCATAAAAAACGAGCATGGCTTTCTTGTATTCGATCGAATCGACTGTCCGAAAGGAGAGAGGACAATATCCCTGAGCGATCAGCAAGGCATTACTTACAATACGTGCAGTTCTCTTATTTCCATCGACAAATGCCTGGATATAAGAAAGCAACACAAGCGCCAGAAGGGCTTTTTCGAGAACATCTTCCTTTTGGTTGACCAACGTGCACATTTCATTCAGTGCCTCTTTGATCTGGTATTCGTTATCCAGCGGTTTATAATTAGTACCTGAAATACCAACCCGTCGTTGACGAATATTGCGATCAACCCCCAGATCCTTAATAAGCAGGCTGTGAATATCCTCTATACCGCGAACGGTTAAGGGAACTACATAGTCGGAATGGGCTAATATGAAATTAAGTGCCTCTTTGTGATTTAGAAGCATGGTAGCATCATCCTTCGGTTTACCTTCCGCCGTCTCCTTTTCTTTGAGCAGTCGTTCAGTCTCTAAAAGCGTGTAAGTATTCCCTTCAATTTGAGAAGACTTCCAACTTAGATCGATAGCCAGCCGTTCCATTTCTTTATTATACTCTGTCTCAGATAACCCGGCAATATTCTTCTTGAATTTTTCGTGCAAAAGACCAAGGTGGGCTCGCTCCTCGTCATTAAATATTTTCGCGCGCCGCAAGACATCTGAAACAAGAGCTAATTCAAAACTCTCCTTTATACGCCTCTCGTCTTGTTCCTGTTCGAAATATTTTGAGACATTGATGGGATGCAGCAATTCATAAGATGGGCTGATCTCATATTTCGTTCCCTTTCCCTTTCCTTTTGTGACTATAAGATCTTCCGCCAAAAGTTGGTTCAATAATCTTTTGACGGTTGCATAGCCGACTTCTGCATGCAATTCATCATACAGTTCTTTAGAAGACCGAAGAGGATGCTTCTGGACTAGTTCAAGTATATCGGTTTTTATATTGGAGCTCATTGTCAGGGTAAATCTAGCTCAATTTTCCTAAATTTTGAGCTCTATTTCATTGACCTTCGAGCCACATTCATTTACAGCTCAATTAAACGCTATTTAATCTCAAAAACTGCCCAATCTGAGCCACAATCGATAAAAACTGAGCTTTAAAATCAGCCTGCCCGTCCTTCCCCAACCCGGCGCCACCGAATTCACTTTTAAATTCGTGCCAGCCAACACTACCCAATCCGCTGCTCACGTTGACGATCCGGACACAACCGCAGAGACCTTCCCGTCGATCGATCCCGAATTCCGAAAGATCTTGAAATCCATCCGAAAATAGCGACCCCCAGCCGATCTTCCAGTAATAATCGACCAAAACCGCCTTGACCTTTTGCTCCCGATCGGTAAGCGTAACCCGCGGATAAGAAGCATCGCTCCGCTAATGCACTTTCTCCCGTACCGACTCGATGGCTTCCAGGAGCTTCCGGTACGCCGTCTTGAATTTTTCTATTCCCTCTTCCTCCAGCTGGCGGGATACACTTTCCATATCGATACCAGCCTGCTTCAACCGCTCCAGGTGCATCAACTGCCCGGGATTGTTCCGACCCAGATTGGCCACAGGCCGGCCTTGTTCAATCAAAGCAGTCAGCGTATCGGGCGGTAGGGTGTTGATAGTGTCGGGGCCCATAAGCGCCTCTACATATTTCAGCTTGGGATAGCTGGGGTCCTTGACACTCGTGCTGGCCCATAGCAAACGCTGCGGCCTGGCGCCCGCTTGCTTCAATGCGGAGAACTGGTCACTGCTAAAGATCATGTGGTACAATTCATAAGCGGCATTTGCACATGCAATGGCGGCCTGCCCCTTGGCCTCCTTCATTCCCTTTTGCTCGAGCATCGGATCGACCAGCACATCGATCCTGCTAAGGAAGAAACTGGCCACCGAAAAAATGTTTTGCAAAGATAACCCACTCTTCAGCCGGGCTTCCATTCCCTCGATATAGGCATGAGCCACCTCCTCATAACGCGAAAGTCCAAAGAGCAGGGTCACATTGATATTGATGCCCCGACGGATACATTCGCGTATCGCGGGGATGCCCTCCTTCGTGGCTGGGATCTTTATCATCACATTGGGCCGCTTCAGTTGTTCCCATAACCGTTGCGCCTGGCGGATAGTGCCGTCGGTTTCCCGGGCGAGCTCTGGCGAGACTTCCAGCGAAACAAAACCATCGCTGGGGTCTTTCCGGAATACGGGCAACAGCAGATCGGCCGCCCGCCCGATATCTTCCACCGCCAGGTCAAAGAACAAATGCTCGTTGTCTTCACCACTCTCCGCCAGCCTATGGATATCGTCGGTGTAGTCCTCGCTATGCGCAATGGCCTTCTCAAAAATGGCAGGATTGGAGGTGATCCCCCGCAGTCCCTGCTTTTCGATCATTTCCTTCAGATGGCCCGAGCGTAGTATGGCCCGGTCAAAGGAATCCAGCCAGATACTCTGTCCCAGCCGGTAAACTTCATTTAGTGTGGTTGCCATATGGATATGCCTGCAAAAATCACACCCTGGCGCCCTTTAATTCACTTCGAGCTGATCCTTCGACGGCAGCGCCGGGAATGGCGCATGCGGCTCCGTCTGATACCAGTACGACACCGTAGATATATCGTCCTGAAGGGGTAGATAGCGTCCCTCGCTTCGCCACCCCAGATCCTGGATAGTCACCTTCAGATCCTTTTCAAAACGCACGGGATCTTTGATATGCCAGCGATAAAGCCCAAAACGCTGGGCAACATTGTAATGCCCGTCACTCCCGATAACCTGCGGCAGACCGGAATAGGGCGAACAGAATTCCGTATACTCCGAGGTCTCTACCCCTGCAGCATTCTTCCGGCGGCTGTCGAAGTCATAGGCCCCATTGAAATAGTCTTCGGTGCCCGTCCCGCAGATGGTCGGGAATTCGGTATCCCCATCCAGAAAGAACTTGATCTCCCCTTCTCCCCACCAGCCGTTATTGTGCGAGCCATAAGCCATATAAGTACCCACATACTGCCCCTTTCCCTTGACCCCGTCGAGGAGAACATGGTCGGTCTTATACTTCAGCGGATTGGACCTGCGGAACTGCGCATGGAAATACGCGGCTTCTTTAGGTACCTGCGTTTCCACATAGTCGACCTGATAGTACAGATACATATCATGTTCGTCGATGTTCTCCATCGTGATCCTGCATTTCTTACGATACGGCATCGTCCAGTAGCAGTTGAACCCGCTACCGGGGTTGACACACACAGCCAGCGACTGGAGCGGGGAGAACGTCCCCCAACCCATGGCAAAGAAATCGCCCACAGGGACCTCGACGGAAGGGGTCGTTTCGTCATCCCAATAGAACCTGAGGATCGAGAACCGCCAGTTGCCCGTGGGGGTCATCCAGATATGCTGGATAGCCCCCGAACCGTCCATCTCCGCGAGTGTAAAGGTGCTGTGCGCCTTGATGACGACGCTGGGGCTGACCTTCCAGCCGCGGCCCAGCTCCCGCGAGGCACTCGCGCCGGTACCCGAGGTGGCCGTGCCGCCCTTGCCTTTTTCACCTGTGAAATTCTCAGGGCTTATCGAGCGGGTGCGGGCATCCGAAAGCATGTACAGATTCTGCATGTTGACATCGATGCCATTGAAGGTCGTCTGCGCGACGACACCAAAGCTAATAACGGAAGCGGCCAGCACCAGAACGCCGGCGGCGAGGATGGGAAGTTTTCTTTTCATTGCAAAGGGAATATACTCGATTTTTAATGGATTGTCCCTATCCTTCATTGAAAAATCTGCATAAACTTTCATTTTGCCCCGCCTCACACACAAGCCCACATGCTGCATTGTGATAATTTAAAGTCACTATGGAACCCACTGCCCCCATCAACATCGCCCTCGCCGGCGATCATGCCCTCAACCTGCACGCGCTGGCCTCACTGCTCGGTCAGCAAAATAGTTTCCGTGTTATCTCCATCAGCAAAGACGTAACCCGGCTCAGCAGCAGCATAGCGCTCGGCGGTCAGGAGAAATACCCGCAGATCGTCTTGCTGGACATCAATTTCGACCTCTTTCTGGCCGCCGGCATCATCTCCTTCCTCAAAGCAGCCCATCCGGACATCCGCATCGTCGCTCTGGGACTGACAAAAGACCGCGCCGCCGTCCAGCGCATCCACACGATGGGCGCCGACAGCTATCTTCCCAAGAACAGCAGTCCCGAAGAGCTGGAGAAAGTCCTCAGACAAGTTGCACACCCCGGCAAGAACACTATGCCGCAATCCGTTGGCCAGCCGGCGACGGCACACCCCGTCGAGTGCAACGATACCGCTATCGCAGCCTGGCCACCCGTTACCCCCACGGAACGCCGCTACTTCCGGCTGGCGATGTCCGAAGCCTCCCACCAGGACATTCGCCGCAGTCTAAAACTTTGTGAATCCACATTCACCCGGCTCGTCACAGCGTTATATCGCCGGTTCGGCGTCAGCTCACGCGACGGCCTCGTACTCGCCCTCTACCGCAACAGGTTCATGATCATGGACGACCTATAACCTTGTCCTCTATCCATTGCCGAAAAGCCCCCACCGACCCAAAGAGCTGCTCGGGCTCCATCGCCCTCAGGGCCTTTTCATCGGCCGT
>JAICXX010000315.1 GCA_025934485.1 Chitinophagaceae bacterium | reverse complement strand
GAGCTGTTTACATCCTTTCTCGAGGACGGCGGGTACCTGGAGCGGTTCCATTTCTTTGCGGGGAATAGCGAGGAGGGGGTCTGTACGCTTTCCGATTCTGCGCTGGCTACGGTGGTCGGGCTTTTCGAGTCGATGCTTGCCGAGGCCGGCGGGCATTTCGAGATGGAGCTCGATATGATCCGCATCCGGTTGCTGGAGCTTTTTATCACGGTGGAGCGGTTTGATACGCGTGTGAAGGCCAGCAATCTACCACCGCAGAAGCTGGCGTTGGTGCGGGCTTTCAAGCAGCTTATCGACAAGCGCTTTCGGGAGCTCAAACTACCCAAGGAGTATGCGGAGCTTTTGCATGTGACGCCGAACCATCTCAATGCGGTCTGCCAGGACCTCGTGGGAAAGACGGCGGGTGACCTGATCCGTGACCGGGTGGTTCTCGAGGCGAAGCGGTTGCTGGTCAATGCCGATCTTTCGATCACACAGATCGCCTATGAGCTCAATTTTGCCGATGGGTCTTATTTTACGAAGTTCTTTCGGAAGTATGCGGGCGTGACGCCGGAGGAATTTAGGAGGGGGTGAAGATGAAACAAAAATGCCGCATACCGGACATCTGGATGTATCAAAACCGAACAGCTATTTCGAAGTTGCCGTTGTTACTAATTGGTGATCAATGGAGGAGAAAATGGGTACCATTTTGGCGGCAAGATCTTCATGCTTAAGAACTATTTCACCATCGCATGGAGAAACCTCATGAAAAGCAAGGTCTTCTCCTTCATCAATCTATTCGGCCTGACAGTAAGCATTACCGTTTGCGAAATGATCTTCCTCTTCGTCATGAACGAATTCAGCTTTGACAACTTTCATGCGAATGGAGATAAAATATTCCGTGTTATGCGGATCGCCGACCCCGCTCAACCGGGCGTACCCTGGGTTTCAGGTCCATATGCAAAGGCGTTGCTCAACGATTTTCCGGGCGAGATAAAACAGGCTGTTCGCGTTATGCCGGATATCGATCTCATCTCATGCAAGAACAGATCATTCAATGAAAAGAGCGTCGTTCTCGCGGATAGCAATTTCTTCACCTTTTTTTCATTTCCCCTGGTCAAGGGCGATCCTGCGACCGCTTTGAGCGAACCTAATAACATCGTACTGACCGAGACGACGGCAAAGCGGATCTTTGGGAATGAAGACCCCATGGGCAAAGTAATCAGCTGGGATAAGGATTTTAAGTTAACGGTTACGGGCGTTGCAAAGGATGTGCCCGTCAATTCTTCGCTGAATTTTGATCTAATAGTGCCGATAACAGGACTCGACAATATGCCTATGTACAAGTCCTGGACCAATAATGACCTTTTTGTTTATGTTCAATTGGAAAAGCAGGTCAGCCGGGCTGCCGTAGAGCGACGCTTTCCAGCTTTTATGGATAAATATGTGGCTCCGCATTTAGAGGGTACGGGCTTCAAATTTGGGCTGAGCCTCACGCCGCTAAAGGATGTGTATTTCGAGGCCGATTCGGATTTTGACAAGGCGAAGCACGGGAGTAGAAAAGTAGTATATGTCTTTTTGAGTATTGCGTCGCTGATCCTCGTCATCGCATGTATCAATTTCATGAACCTTTCCACCATACGCGCCGCCGAACGCAGCAAGGAAGTAGGTTTGCGTAAGGTGATGGGAGCACGCCGAAAGAGTCTTGCCGGACAATTTATCGGGGAATCGCTTTTGCTGGCTACGCTCTCCTGTCTCCTATCCGTGGGCTTGCTCCGTTTGTTGATGCCGTTCTATGGCGATTGGCTGGGGTACAGGTTGCAGGTGCCCTGGTCGTCGGGATACTTTTATGCTTTTCTTCTCGGTACGATCCTCGTTGGGGGTGGTTTGGCTGGGATCTATCCTGCGTTAATTCTTTCCGCTTTTTCCCCTGTGGAGGCATTGAGGGGAAAGCTAAATATTGGCAAAGGAGGCGCTTTGTTCCGGCAGGCGCTGGTTGTCGTTCAATTCGCTATCTCGGTGTTCCTCATTACGGGTACGGTTGTCATCGCCCGGCAAATGATCTTTATGAAGAACCGTGACCTGGGCTATAACCCGGAGCAGACACTGTTGGTCCCGCTCAACGACGATCTCGGGGAGAACGTGAAGAGGTTTAAGCAGGAGCTTTTGGTCAATACCGGTATCACTTCCGTTTCCATGATGACGGGCGAACCCGGCGGGTTTTTCGACGGGGCTATGTTTAGGGTGGACGGACAGGAGAATAAGCTTTGGAGAGCCAGGACCGAATTCGCTGATTTCGATTTTGTCAAAACGCTCGGCTTGAGGATCATCGCGGGCAGGGATCTGTCGCCGGAATATTCGACGGACAGTTCCTCAGCCGTCTTGTTGAACCGGATGGCGGCGAGCAGTCTTGGCTGGACGCCCCAGCAGGCCATTGGAAAATGGATAAAAAATACTTTTCGGGATACCAGTCGGCGCATGGTCGTTGGCGTGCTGGAGGATTTCAACTATACCTCGCTAAAACAGCAGGTCGAGCCGCTGGTGATCTCGCCGGCTCATTATGGGGCAATGGCAGTCATCCGGCTAAAAGCTGGTAATCTGCAAAATGGCATCGCGATGGTCAAAAGGGTCTGTCATGATGTTGCGCCGGCCTACCCGTTTGAATACTCGTTTCTCGATAGAAAGTTTGACGAACTATACCGGAAAGATCTCCGTGAGCAACGTGTTCTTTCGTTCTTTTCGTGGTTGGCGATCGTTATAGCCGGTTTGGGTCTTTTTGGATTGGCGTCGTTCACCGTGGTGAAACGGACAAAAGAGATCGGTGTCCGGAAGGTGCTGGGCTCGTCGGTTGAGAATATTATCTTGCTGTTGTTGCGGCAGTTGCTGAAGCCGGTACTGGTGGCCACGCTCATTGCCGCTCCGATTGCTTATGGCGTTATGCACAGCTGGCTTCAGGGTTTTGCTTATCGCGCAGGTCTGGAATGGTGGATATTCGTGTTATCCGCGGGGATAGCTCTATTTATTGCGCTGATCACGGTGAGTTTTAGGGCTATAAAAGCAGCAGTGGCTAACCCGACGACAAGTTTGCGGTCGGATTGAGGGCGCGCTTATTGATGGATGAGTAATAAGATATTCGGCGCCAGCTGCAATATAACAGTCTACGAATTTGTTGTCGTCCGGATCTCTGATTTGATAAATCAAAAACTCGATGAGCCAATGATGTTTCGATCTGGAAGATAACGAAGCGACAATAACGTTGGTGTCAATCACTGTCCTTGTTGCCATAGGGGGCTTCGTCTTCGTTTAGCCATTGATCCATGGTTTCGTCGGTATAGCCCTTTTCATCCCAAACTTTATCAGCGTCACCAATGGCTTTAAAGGCGAAGTACCTGGCAAGGTAATGTTTAATGTGCAACAGGTCAGCCTCTGAGATGTCAGAAGAATAGAGCTTGAGAAGCTCGAGCTGAAGATTGCTTAAGGGGCGGCCTGCTGGCATTTTTTGGAGCGATTTGCTGTCCTAAAAAAAATAATTTTTCGGGAGGGAAAAATAGTTGATTGGGGTTTCAAGCACTTCGCGCGTTAGCTTTTTCCGATGAGGATACCGGCGATGAAGACGATGACGCCGCCGATGATGATCTGGACGGCGGCTTTGCCCAGTGGCGTTTCCATATAGCGATGGCGGACCCAGGCGATCACGAAGAGCTCGACGATGACGATCGCGATGGCTACCGTCATGGCTACGTTGAAGGAGGGGATCAAAAAGGGGAGGGCGTGACCTGCAGCGCCGACGAAGGTCATGGCCCCGCACACGCCACCGCGGAGGACGGGGTTGCCGCGACCACTGAGCTTGCCATCATCGGACAAGGCTTCGGAGAAGGCCATGCTGATGCCCGCACCTACGGCTGTAGCCATACCGACGATAAAAGCCGTGTGGCTGTTTCGTGTCGAGAGCGCGGCGGCGAAGAGCGGGGCAAGGGAGGACACGGAACCATCCATAAGCCCGGCGAGTCCCGGCTGGATCACCTCCAGGATAAAGGTGCGTTTTGGGTCGGTGGCGGTCAGGGTTGCCGCAGCTTCGGGATTCTCGGGGATGCTGGAACTGCTGGTCGTGCGAGTGGTGGAATCCATAGCGTTCATTTTCGTGAAGATACATAAAGGCGAGCCTGCCAGTGGTTGAAAGCCCGTAAATATGTATCAGTATTCCCGACTTTTGGATAAATGCTGCGGAAACCGGCGATCTAACTTTGTCTTATCAAAATGAATAACAATGGCAAAGACGATCTTTATTACCGGGGCCTCACGTGGTTTCGGTAAATTATGGGCAGAGGCTCTTTTGGAACGCGGCGATAAGGTAGCAGCAACGGCACGCGACACCCGCTCGCTGGATGACCTGGTACGCAAATACGGGCAGCATATCCTGCCGCTTCAGCTGGATGTGACCGATCGCGCCGCCGATCTTGCGGCCGTGCGGAAGGCGAAGGAACATTTTGGCAGCATCGACATCCTGATCAATAACGCGGGTTATGGCTTGTTTGGCGCCGTGGAAGAGACCACCGAGAAAGAGGCCCGCGAACAGATGGAAACCAACTTTTTCGGGTTGTTATGGCTGTCGCAGGCGGTATTGCCCGTGATGCGGGAACAGGGCCATGGACATATCATCCAGCTTTCCAGCATCCTCGGTCTGGTTTCAATTCCTGTCCTGGGTCTATACAATGCGTCCAAATTCGCGGTAGAGGGCCTGAGCGAAACACTGGCTACCGAAGTAAAG
>JAICXX010000137.1 GCA_025934485.1 Chitinophagaceae bacterium | reverse complement strand
GGCAAAGGATAATCCCGAAACCAGCGCCGCCGGGGCTACCTCCCGCATCCTCCTGAACCCGGCCATTAATAGCACCAGGTAGAAGGGCAGCAATGCGGAGAGAAAAGGCAGTGTACGGCCGACCATCTGCGAGATGAGGTGTTCGGGTAATGAGGTCACCTGCGCGACGACGGTTATGGGGATGCCTATAGAACCAAAGGCTACGGGTGCGGTATTGGCGATGAGACAAAGCCCGGCGGCATAGAGCGGGTTAAACCCCAGCCCCGTAAGCATGGCAGCGGTGATCGCCACGGGTGCGCCAAAACCCGCCGTCCCTTCCAGAAAAGACCCGAAGGAGAAGGCGATGAGCAGTGCCTGTATCCGCCTGTCCGCCGTGATGCCGGCCAAAAAGCCGCGGATGAGCTCGAACTGCCCGCTGCGGATAGTGATGTTGAAAAGGAAGACGGCCGTGAAGACGATCCAGCAGATAGGAAATAATCCGTACAAGGCCCCATTAGCCGCCGAAAGCAGGGCCAGGTTGACCGGCATCCGGTATATGACGACGGCAATAAGCAGCGCCGTGGCTGTGGCGAGCATGCTGGCGTGATAACCCTTCATCTTCCGGACGACCAGCGCCCAAAAGATAACCGCGACCGGCACGATGGCCATGGCGCATGATACCGGCATGTTATGACAGGGGTTCACGGGTTGGGTCCAGGCCATGTGTTAGTTGAATATCTTGATTGCAGGGAGTTCGATCGTAAAGTTAGTGCCATTGGTCCTATCCGAGGTGACATAAATGGTCCCCTTGTGTAGGGCGATGATCCGTTGGGCCAGGGCCAGACCCAGTCCGAAACCGCGGATATTCGATGTCTCCGCCCCACGGTAGAACGGCTGAAAGATCTGGGTGATCTCCTCCACGGGGATCACGGTCCCCTGGTTGACCACTTTTACATAGATCTTATGAAAGGCAAAGCTCAGGTCTACCACCGACCGTTTGTCTTGGGAATATTTGCAGCCGTTTTCGACAATATTTTTGATGGCGATATAGAGCAACTCGCTGTTGCCAAAGACCACGAAGTCTTTCTCGTCCTCGGGGAATTCGCCGAAATCCAATTCCACGCTGTATTCGGAATTGAGCTTTTTGACATCGCCGACCACCTTCATGAGGACCTCGTCGACCCGGACCTCGTTGAGCTCGAGGCCGCCCTGCGAACCTGTCTTGGCGATCTCCAGCAGGCTTTTGGTCAGCAGTCGCATCTGCTGCACGTCCTCACGTACCGAGAACAATACCTGTTTATATTCATCGGCGCTGCGGTCCTTCTGCAAGACCACCTCCACCTGGCTGGACACCGATGTCAGCGGGGTAGACAGCTCATGGGAGGCATTGGAGATGAAACGGCGCTGGATCGCAAATGACTCCTGTAGCCGGCTGAGCAGATCGTTGAACGTATTACCAAGCTGGCTCATCTCGTCCTGACCCATGCCGGCCCGGATACGCTGCGAAAGATCATAGGAGGAGATATCCTTAACCTCGCGGATGATCTGTGTAATGGGGTATAGAAGCTGCCGGGCAAAAAGAAAGCTCACCAGGGCCGTAACGAATACCCCCAGGACAAGACTGATGACCAGTATCTTATTCAGGGTCTCGACCCTTTCCAGTCCATCGTCGTCGTGTCCCGCCACCGCCATGATGAAATCCCGTTTTTTCGTTTCCCGGTGCAGGGCGACGACTTCCAGGTTTTTGTGCGAAAAAAAGATCTCCCCCGTTCGCTTGACATCTGTGAGCTGTTCCGTGGTAAGGGTCATATCGCTCGATCCGGGTATATCGAACCGGTAAAGCGACCTGCCGTCGTCGGAAAAGATCGCGATACTCCGCGAGGGTACCGTCCCTACCACTGAGGCCGAGTCCATCCGCCGAAGAAAACGGAAAGCGGAGTCCCCAAGGGCGGTATAAACCTGCATATTGTACGTTGCCCGGGCCTTTAGCCTTTTTTCAAACACCTGTTTGCGCTCCAGCTTGGCGAAATAATACACCGACCCGGTGAGCAGCGAGATGATCGCCGTCACCAGGAGCGTGAACAACAGCATTATTTTATAGCGGATCTTCAAGGCGTCGTCTTTCCTTCGGGCGTTTCCTTTAGTACATACCCCATCCCCACCTGGGTATAAATGAGCTTGGAGGAAAAGTCTTTCTCTATCTTCTTCCGGAGGAAATTCACGTAGACATCGATGACGTTCGTCTTAGTATCGAAATCGATATCCCACACATTGATGGCGATATCGATCCGGGAGACCACCTTGTTCTTATTCCGGATAAAGTATTCCAGGAGCTGAAATTCCTTTGCCGTCAGCGGTATATTCCGCCCATCCCGGGTGACCTCCTTGCTGTCCAGGTTCATCACCAGGTCCGCCACCTTGAGGATATTCGCCCCCGCCGCCGGCTGATGATGAAGACGCTTGAGCAGGGCCCTGATCCTCACCAGCAATTCCTGGAAATCGAAGGGTTTCACGATATAATCGTCGGCGCCGGCCTCGAAACCCTCGATCTTGTCCTCGGTGGTATTCATGGCCGTCAGCATTATGACCAGGATGTCCTCGTTGTAGCTGCGGATGTAACGGGCCAGCTCATAACCGTTCATGAGCGGCAGGTTGATATCCAGGATCGCCAGATCATACGCATTGTTGTCGAAAAGCTTCCGCCCGATGAGCCCGTCATAGGCTACATCGACCTCATAGTGCTGCTCGGATAGCCCCTTACGGAGCGATTCCGCTATCTTTTTCTCATCCTCAACCAATAAAATCTTTGTATCTGCCATGTGCCTATAAATATAGCATTCCCTTTTAATTCTCGGTTCCGGCCTGGATTAAAAACAAATTAAACCGATTTAGCAAAAAAACTTGAATTCCTATTGCAATATGCCAAAAAAAAATGTAAATTTTGTACACTCTTCCTAAACAACCATTCCGCTAGAATCCCGATTGTAGGCCATTGTAGAAGAAGTATCCTACGCAAAAAGCTATTTTTTAAAATCTAAAAAAGGGGGGTTGCTATGAAACTTCATGAATCGCCGTACATCAACCGGCGCAAAAAAACTATCGAGTTTTACGTTCACCACCTGAATGCGACATCCGCAGCCCACATCAGTCTTGCAGGCTCCTTCAATCATTGGTCACCGGACGAACTTCAGATGAAGCCGGCTAAAGATGGTTGCTGGAAGATCTCCATCCCGATGCTGCCGAAAGGCAAGTATTTTTACAAGTTTCGCATCGACGACAAAATGTGGATGGAGGACATTGAAAACCGACTCCGCGAACCGGACGGTGTAGCTGGATGGAACAGCGTACTGACAGTATGAAATAAAAAGGCGGGTCCGACGACCCGCTTTTTTATGCGTTATTGTAGACCTTGTATACCGGCTCGCGTATCGTATCTCCCTTGTCGCTGCAAATAAACTCCAGTACATCGGCAATACTCTCCGGCTTAACCCATGTTGCAAAATCCGCATCGGGCATGCTTTGCCGGTTGATCCCCGTATCGATGGTCGATGGCGCCACCACCGACGCCACAACATTCTTCCCTTTCGCGCTTGCATTGAGCAGCTGCGCCAGTTCGAAAAGCATATTTTTTGTAAGTGCATAGGCCAGCGCACCCTTACCCTGCTCAGGCCGCAAGGCCGGCCGTGCGCCCATGAATACCAGGCGGCCATAGCCATTGCCAAGCATATGCCCGAATAACGGCCGGGCAAAGAAATAAGCCGTTTCGAAATTTAGCGCATACATCTTACGCAGATCCGCTCCGCCGGTGGTATGGACATCGCCCATCGCAAAACCACCCACCAGCAACAGCGCGCCATCCACGCGTCCATTGAGCTCGATGACCTCTTCGACAAACGTCGCAACGGCCTGTTCGTCTCCTGCGTCGACGGACTTCAATTCGAAGTTATCGTGGTCTGCCGCAAAGCCCAGATGCGTACCGCTCTGGTCGATACCGATGACCTTATATCCTTCGGCAAGGAATTTTTTCACGGCGGCGACACCGAGATTGCCGTTGGCTCCTGTGATAAGAATGGTTTTAGGCATGGCTATTTATTTAAAAGCACTTCAAGCATTTTGTCGGCTACGAATTGGTTGCCCGTCTCGTTGAGATGGACCCTATCCACTGTGAGGATGCCGGATTCTTTGTTACCGGGGTTGTGCTGCAGCTCATAGGTGTGGAAGACCTCGCGCAGATCGACAAGACCGCAATGGAATTTCTGGGCGAGGTTACGGATGACCTGCGAGTAGGCATTCAGATCGCCGTCCTGCTGGTTCGTGAAATCCGTTTTTTCGCCGATCACCGCGGGTGTGACAAGGATCGTACGGATATGCCGGTCGAGTAATTTGTTAATGATGGCGGTATAGAATTTCTCGAATTTGTCGATATCGGTTCCCGTGCCGAACATGGTCTTATGCCATACGTCGTTTACACCGACCCAGATAAAGACAATATCGGGGTTTTGCGCCAATACGTCGTCGTCCATTCGCAGATAGAGATCATAGACCTTGTTGCCGCCGACTCCGGCGCCGATGAGTTCATAGTCGGAAGAAAGATTCTTCTGGGCCAGCGCTTCCGTCATTTTTACGATATATCCTCCCGGCTTCGCGCCCATCTGGGTGATGGAGTCGCCGAAAAAGATGACTTTCTGAGATCTTCTGGTAGTAAGGGAGCTGAAGAAGGTAAAACCGGTAAACAGGGCGAGTAGGATCGATGAGCGGGAGAGCAGACGCATAGCTTTTTTCTTTGCCCAAACCTACGACAAACCTTCGATTTTACTCTCCCAGCGTTCGCATAATTTCGAGACAGGCCCTGCTGTTATGATAAGGGCATTTCCAAAACCCGGCCTTGTCTTCGCCCGGCATCGGCTTGTGATCGCCGGTTACGCCCCAGTACCACTCCCCACCCTGCGCATCCCGGAGATATTTTTTGACAAAATCCCATGCGGCCGTCGACCGCTGCCACCAGCGAGGATCATCACTGATCCGCCAGGCACGCAGATAGCCCACCATCGCCTCTGCCTGCGGCCACCAGTGCTTCTCACGGATAACCTGCCCATCGGCATGTTCATACCAGAGCCCGCCGTCTACATCCACGCCCTCTTCTACAACAGCTGCCAGCTGCAAGGCAAGCTGGGCAAGGCGATGCGCTCTTTGTCCATCCTCTATGACCAGCGCCGCTTCGTGTAATAACCAGCCCGCTTCGATATCGTGTCCATAGGAAACCAAAGTCGATCTCGGCTTCCAGCATTCGGTAAAAAAAAGCCCCAGGTGGCCGGTGTCCTTGTCTACGATATGGAGGAGGAACACATCCAGCAGTTGCCGGATACGCTCGCGCAAGTCTTCATTCGGCCAGACCCGGTATAGATTGGTGTAAGCCTCCAGGACGTGCAAATGAGTGTTCATCGTCTTTTTCTCATTGACATCCTTTTCACTCAGCCGGAGATCTTGCACGGGTGTCCAGTCCCGGTCGAATGCTTCGAAATATCCGCCAAAGCGGGGATCGAGGCTATGTGCCTCTATAAGCCGGTAAAATCGGATTGCCTGATCCAGCACGCGTTGATCGCCGATGGCCTTGTAATATTCGCTGAGACCGTAAAGGGCAAAGGCCTGGCCATAGATCTGTTTACGCGTATTCAACGGCTCGCCGGAAGCCGTCACCGACCAATAGGCGCCACCGTATTCTTTGTCGAAGAAAAAGGCGGTTAGATACTCATAGGCCCTGGCGGCCATCGGCTGGTAGATGCATTGGCCTGTGGCACGCAAGGCGGCGCTAAAAGCCCACAAGATGCGGGCATTCAGGACCAGTCCCCTGGCCGCCTCCGCGTCGGGCTTGTCGTGCTCATCTACCCTGCCGATAAATCCGCCCCGCCGTTCGTCCGGCGTATTCAACATCCAATATTCGAGGATGGATTGTAATTCGCGTGTGACTTCATCCCGGTAGGTGGCCGCGGTCATATCGTATGGAGGTAAGGTTGGTTTCCATCGATGATCCGTTGCAGGGTCTTCACGGAACCGGATGAATTGCCCTCGTCCTCGGGCGTATTGACGACATAATCGAGCAACTGTTCGATTGTCGTGGTGGCTACGTGCATCCGGGTGTCGGAAGATGCATAATAGATGAAGACACGTCCATCTTCATCGGCGATCCAGCCGTTACTGAACACGACATTAGAAACATCCCCTATACGCTCCTCGCCCTTGGGAGCGATGAAATAGCCGCCGGGTTTGTAGATCACCTTCGTGAGATCGTGCAGATCGGTCATGAAAAGATAAAGGGTGTAGCGAAGTCCCGCCGCGGTATTCCGCACGCCATGGGCCAGGTGCAGCCAGCCCAGCCGGGTCTTGATCGGCCCCGGCCCGAGTCCGTTCTTGGCTTCATTGATCGTATGATAAAGCCGCGGGTCGATGATCGTTTCTTTGTCCACGACGGCATTGGTGATGGAGGTGGAAAGCCCGAACCCGACGCCGCCGCCGGTGCCGGCGCTGATGAACCCGTCCTGCGGCCGGGTATAAAAGGCATATTTGCCTGCTACGAATTCGGGATGCAACACCACATTGCGTTGTTGCGGTGAGCCGGTCTGCAGATCGGCCAGCCGTTCCCAGTTGACAAGATCATGCGTACGGGCGATCCCGCACTGTGCGACCGCCGCGCTTTGATCCGCCGGTGGGGCGTCCGGGTCTTTTTTCTCGGTACAGAAGAGTCCGTAGATCCAGCCGTCTTCATGATGGGTAAGCCGGATATCATAGATATTCGTTTCGGGCACGCCGGTATCCGGCATATAGATGGGGGCATCCCAGAACCGGAAATTGTCGATCCCATTCGGGCTTTCGGCAATGGCAAAAAAGGATTTGCGGTCCCAGCCTTCGACCCTGACCATCAATATATAGTTGTTGTTCCATTTGATGGCGCCGGCATTGAAGACCCCGTTGATACCAAACCGCTCCATCAAAAAGGGGTTCGACTGCTCGTCGAGATCATAGCGCCAGAAAAGAGGTGTATGCGCCGCCGTGAGGATGGGATGCAGATAACGGAGATAGATGCCGTTGCCCGGACCGCGGGGCTCATTGGCCCGGCCGATGAGCTGGGAATAATGTTCGCTAAGCTGCGATAGCCGTTCCTTAAAAGTTTTCTTCATCATGGCAAGTTTAAGTTTTGAATGTGCCGGGCCTTCGGGTCCGATGATCAATATTCGCTGAGCCGGTCCCACCAGGTTTTTTTCATGATAAGAATAATACCGAGTAACAATGCCGTGTTGATCAGCAGCGGCATCTTAAGCCCCAATACGATATACATGGGCAGCAGTGTCAAACACAGCTGCGCTATTATTCCGAGCACGATGTTCAACATATCCCGCCGGAAATTCCTGTTGCCGGCAAACCCGGGGTCTTCCTCTATCACCAGCCGGTGAACGGGTTTCCACCAACCCCAGGGGCGGACGGTCCGGTAAAATGTTTTTAGGGTATCGGTGTCCGTGGGTGGGGTCGCATAGGAGCCGGCGATCGAACCGGCCAGCGACAATACAAAGATCACCGGCCAGTAGTAGAGATCGAGCCCATGTAAGTCGCCCCTGTATTTCAAAAAAGCGAGGGCAATGGCAGGCAGGATGCCGGCAAGCATGCCCCAGAAATAGCCGCTGGCATTGAACCGCCACCAATGCCATTTCAAAAGATTTGCCGCGGCGTAACCGCCATAAAGACCGGATACGATCCATTGCAGGATGGTATTCACATCCTGGATGAACAGTCCGAGAACGATACCCGTGATGACGACGACCAGCCCGGCGAGATAGTTCATCGAGATCGTTTTCCGGTTAGATGCGTCGGGGTTGATATACTTCAGATAGATATCGTTGACGATATAGGCCTGCGCGGCATTGAGCGTACCCGAAAACGTCCCCATGAACGCTCCCAGCAAACCCGTAAGCACCAGCCCCAGCAGCCCCACCGGCAAAAAACTATTGATGGTGGCTGGCAGGATCTTTTCAAAGTCGGTACCGGCGGGCGTCTGAAGATCGCCGCTGATATTGCCGTAGTACAACAGTGCCAATACGGTGAGCCCGATGATCAACGAGTACCTTATCGGCAAAAGAATGATCGAAACAAATCCACTCATCTTGGAGGCCTCTTCGGGGCTGCGGGTACTCAGCACTTTTTGCATATCATAGTTGGGCGCCGGCCCGGCAAGACTCGCTATTATACCCTTGAACAACATCGTCATAAAGAAGATGCCGAAAAGCGAGAAGCCGTCGCTTTGGATCTTTTTGTTGGCATCGGCCACGATCCCCCGCCAATCGAGATTGAGCCGCCAGCCGAAAAACGGATCTAGCCAACCCCGGGGAACATGCAGCGCCATCCCCGGTTGATGCAATCGATGGATGGCGATTCCCGCGATGCTGATGCAGGCTACCGACATGATCACATATTTGATGACATCGCCAAGCACGATGCTATGCATACCACCAAGGATCGAATAGAACATGGCGATCAGGGTAAAGATGATGCCATAGAAATGCGGAATATAAGCCGTAGGCACAGGGAACGGAACATAACGCCGGATGGACTCCCAGGGAATAAAGATCTGCATGAACTTACCCAGACCCACGAAGCCATAGGCCATAAAACCCAGACAGCTCAGCAGGGCGAAGGCCACAACGATATTATGCGAAGCACGCACGCCGGGGCCGCTGCGACCAAAACGTGTGGCCAGCCATTCGGCTCCCGTGATCGCATTGGACCGCCGCAACCACCGCGAAAGATAGACCATCATAAATACCTGGTTGAAAACCGGCCAGAGCCAGGGGATCCAGATACTCTTGAGTCCATAGATAAAACATAGACTCACCATCCACATGGTACCGGAGATATCGAACATATCGGAAGCGTCGCTCAGCCCCAGCATATACCAGGGCAGCGATTTTCCTCCCATAAGATAGTTAACCTTGTTTTGGCGCGCTTTCTTGCGCAGGACCCAGCCTATCACAACCATGGTGACCAGATAGGCGGCGATGATGGCAAGATCCGCTGGTTGTAATTTCATTACAGTAAGTTAAAAATAGCACTTTAAACTACTACTATTTTATCCCTTTATTGTGTTTTTCCTATCCGTACTGCGACAGCTAAAATACACTATACTGATTGTCAATAAATTGATCCTTGTGCTAAACCAATCCTACGAGTTATACTTTTTTATCCCATCTTTGTTGGAATTAGACGATTGCCGCATCCTGTATAATTTTGTTATACCTTAACTATCTGCCATATGAGTACGAACATTATCCGGGAAATAACGCCATTGACCCAAAATGACTGCTTCACTATCTTCTCCAGGGTCAAAAAAGAGTTTAGCTTTCCTTTACACTATCACGAAGAACTCGAGCTGAATTTAATCATAAATGCGAAAGGAGCCAGACGGATCGTAGGAGATCATATCGATACCATCGATGATCTGGAGCTGGTATTGGTGGGTCCGAACCTTTATCATGCCTGGTTTACCCATCAGTGTAAAAGTGAAGAGATCCGGGAGGTGACCATCCAATGGCATAAAGACCTTTTCGAGGAGAAATTACTTCGCCGCAACCAGCTGAGCTTTATCCGGGATATGATCGACCGGTCGCAGAAAGGCATCCTTTTCTCCCGCGATGCGGCAGCCAGTCTGACCCCCCGCATCCTTGCGCTTAACCAAAGAAAGGGTTTCGACGGCGTGCTGGAACTGCTGGCTATCCTCAACGATCTCAGCATCTCACCGCATATGCGGACCCTGAGCGACGCCTCATTCACCAATCAGCACTTTACCTATAATAGCCGGCGGATCGAGAAGGCATTCGAATTCATGAACAACAATTACGACAAGCCGATAACGCTGGGAGAAGTGGCAAGGCTGGTAAGCATGACGGAAGTGTCTTTCAGCCGCTTTATCAAAAAACGCACGGGCAATACGTTTATCGACAGTCTCAATGAGATAAGACTGGGACATGCGTCGAGGATGCTCATCGATACCACGCATTCGATCTCCGAGATATCCTACCACTGCGGGTTCAACAATATCTCCAATTTCAATCGCATCTTCAAGAAGAAAAAAACCTGCACTCCCAAGGAGTTCAGGGAAAATTTCGCTTCGGGGACAAGAGTATTCGTTTAGAGGGCTGCCGCCTTGGCCGACGGCTTTTGACCATTCGCCTGGTGCCCGTTTTGTGCCACGAGATCCATGTCCGGCCGGGATTCATCGGTGAGCGCGACCTTGCCTCTATCCTTGCGTATGACGCGGTGATAAAGCGAGATCTCCTTGTCGAAAAGGAACCGGAAGAACAGCCGCGTCCAGGATTTATGCGAGACCAGGCTATCGTAATAGCGGGGAGCGGTTTTCTTTATCTGCGGGAGCTTGTTCCAGGGAATGGAAGGAAAATCGTGGTGCTCGTTGTGATAGCCCACGTTAAACGCGACATGGTTCAGCACTCCGTAATAGCTGAAGGTCTCCTGCTGCTCATCATAGGTAAGATAGTGTTCCTGGATCCAGCGGGCGCCAAGGGGATGCAGTCCTACCGAAAAGAAAAAGCTAAGCAAGAGGTATAAAATGGCCTTGGGACCAAAGGCGACCCAGATGCCCGTGATAAAAGCAGCTTCGGCGATCCAGTTGAGCGCCACCCATTTGTCAAAGGGTTTTATCTCCCGGAGCCGGTTGATCCTGAAGACCTGGAACAGGGGATAGAACAGCAGCCAGATCACCTTCCCGATAAAGTAATTATTGATCAGCTTAGCCTCCCAGCGATTGGGCAGGTCGGCATCTAGTTCATGGATGCCCTGGAAGCTATGATGCTTGATATGATAACGCTCGAATGAAACGGAGCTCGGGAAAAGCTGGGGTAGATTGGCCAGGATACCCGAAAGCCGGTTAGCCGCCCGGTTCTTGAACAACAGATGATGCGCGCACTCGTGGATCATCACAAAAAGCGAATGATCGGCAAATGCCCCCAGCAAATAGGCTGCAACCGCCACGATCCACCAGGAGCGGTCTTTTACTACCCAGGCCATGGCGACCTGGAACAAAACCAAACCAAGTACAGCAAAGAACGTATACTTGTTTTTTCCTATGAGTTTTCTCACTTCCGGATGCTCCTGCAGGATCTGTTTCGTGCGGAGCCTGTGCGGCTCCTGTTTCTCGGAATGAACAAAATCAGTTCTCTTTGACATAGTCTGTATCAGAAGTTATTTTCGAATCTTGAAGGTACTAAAAAAGCTCGGGAACATCTTGAAGTTCCAGGATTCATTCATTATCTTGGGGTCTGAACCAATAATCTATACCCAATGAAAAATCGGACTATCTTATCCGCATTGTTCTGTCCTTTCCTCCTCATGATCACCCTGGCCGGCAATGCCCAGGATACCGCCAGGATCACCAAAAATGCCTTAAAATTCGCCGACGACCTCGTAAAGGCCGATGCCTATGGGGCTACCTATGCCGATTGGTCGGCTTACGCCGACCTGGCGCCGGCAAGCGTCCTCAAATTCTATGGCGGCAAGGAAGGATATATCAAACGCGTCTCCCTGGGCAGGCTGAGGACCACCAGCGCCATTCAGGAGTCCAACCCGGACCTGAAAATGCTTCTCCTGGAGGCGAAAAACGATCAATGGCAATGCGTTATCCGCCTTTCCCGCTATTTCCACAAGCCGGACCAGAGCGAATATCACCTGGTAACCTACCTGATCGGCCAGTCCAAAGACGAAGGGGAAACCTGGAAGCTTTTTGACGTCAATTATAACAGCGTTGCCAACATCATTTATATTTTCCCGGAGATCATAGACGATATTCCCCTCCAGGAATCCGTGGTCAGCGCCCAATAACCTAATAAGGTTCAACGACCCAGGAAGTTTTTAAGTAGTTTACCAAGACTTTTTTAAGGGAACTGACTAAAGAATTCAACAACCATAGAATCAATTCCCGAAATGCCAAATAGCCTACGTATTTTTGGCCTTTCATAGGATAAGGTTTAATGGTTAAAACACTTTGATTAGTACGTCCCCGGTATTCTTACCGGGGACAATTTTTTTCTTCAACATTCTGATTTTCAATTATTTTATTGTTTATCCAGCAAATGCATATCGGCCAGCCAGTTAGCCATCAGCATGGGAAAAGCCTTTACGGCCTTTAGATTGGAGCGGTAACCCATGTTGAAGCCGTGGTTTCCCCCGTTGAGGATATGTGCTTCTACAGGGACTTTTGCTGCCCTGTACTTTTCCAGCAGGCTCACTACAGGCGCGGAACAGCAGGGATCGTCATCGGCAGCAATGAGAAATGCCGGCGGCGCATCGGCAGGGATCACGTCCGGAATGCCTAACGGTCCCGGGTAGACTAGTAATTGAAAATTGGGTTTACCATCCTGGCGGTCGATAGGATCGGGCGCCTGCTGGTCGCCTTTCCCTGAAGTATAAGCGATAAGTTCGGCCACCTCTCCACCGGCCGAAAAGCTCAGCGTCCCTACCCTGTGAGGGTCGATTCCCCACTGTGCCGCCCTGCTGCGCACCAGCCTGAGAGCGCGATAAGCATCCTGTTTTACCTCGCGGTCCAGGCTATACAGATTCGAGTCCTCCCGGAACAAGCGGTATTTTACGATAAAGCAGGCGACTCCGATGCTGTTGAGAAAACGGGCCGGATCGCGTCCCTCGTGATCGAAGACCAGCAACCGGTGACCACCACCCGGAAAGATCACCACGGCGGCGCCCGTCGCTTTCTCCTTTGGCGGTAAATAGATGGTGATGCTGGGGTTATGAATGTTCTTTACATAGTAGTCCTTTGCTATTTCGGGCTCATTACGTTTGCTTTCGAAGCCCGGTGCGCCGTTTGGCCACAGGGGGATCTGGACGGCCGTATCCTGGGCCACGCCGGACAACCCGGCCATCAGTGCGAGGAGGAGAAATATAAACCGATGCATTGGAGTGATTTAATTTTCCTGAATATACGCCTATTTTGCAACTACGTATCAAATGGACCGCCTAACAACTTATATTACCAGTCGTCACAAGAGGCGGACCGCCATTCATCGAAACCGAACGCTCGACCCGGATGTACTAACAGCGAGGCCTAAAGTCGCATTACCTTTACTTCATCAAAACAAACGGAGCCCAGTCTCCCTACTAAAATGAAACATCTTCCACGGGGTTGACGACAATGTAAAAGTCAACTCTTCTTTCTCTCCAACTTCCCAACACAGAAGCAACAGAACCTTTACAGTCCTAACTAAAACTGATATGAAAAAGCTTATCGGTGTGGTCGCCATCGTGCTCACACTCATTCTAACCGTCATCTACCGGCAGCTTGTGGCCAGACCGGCCAGGGAAAAAGCTACACGGGGAGCCATAACCGCTTCGTTGCGGGAAGGGATGGCGCTTTCCTGCTTGCTGCTCCAATAGCACAGCATTCCTAACCATTTAAAATAAACAACCATGGCATCTTTTGGTAAAAAGATCCTGTCTGCCTTCATGGAGGTGGACGGAGAGAAAAAAGACGCGTCGCAGACTAACGTTAATGTAGAACCGAAGTCTTCTTATGTGGCGCCTGCACCAGGCTCCGGCAGCGGCGGGGGGGCTGGCAGCGGCGGACCCAGCGCCAGTGGTCCGGGCAGCGACTCCACGGCCGGCGACCAGCGGTTCAGCGAGTATTTCGACAACCTGTTCAGGGAAGCGAATATCCCCGGGCCCGACTACTATGAGTTCGCCAGGATGATCTCCGCCATGCAGGCGATACCCGACGAACGGTCGCGCTACGCGGCTGCATTCGCCGGCCTGCAGGTGCAGGGTCTCGAAAAAGAAAAGCTGCTGTCTACCGCCGGCGAATACCTGCGGGTATTGGCGGGTGACGCGGACCGCTTTGGCAGTACGGTAGAAACGGCGCTGCAGGAAAAGGTCCATAGCCGCACCGCGCAAGCCGAAGAAAAAAATAAGCGCATACAAGTGCTATCGCAAGAGATCGTGGAGCTGCAAAATCAGATAGCCACGATGCGAAGCGAAGTCAGGGAAGCGAAGGCCAAGCTGGAGGCCAATAGCAACGCCTACGCTGCCGAAAGCGAAAGACGCAAACAGCAGATACAGGGCGATATCGAAAAGATCAACAACTATATACACTAATCAAAAACAACAACCATGAACACGCTAATGCAAAAAACAAAGACTCCCGGCTGGTGGAGCGAACCGCGCAACGTCGCAACTGCGCTCATCGGCCTGGCCTTCGCAGGGGGGCTGGCATATGTGGTACTCACTTATGTGCTACCCTGGCTGGTCGGGGTGACCTGGAACCTGGTCAATCTCATCATCGGCGGCATCGTATGCGGATTCCTCCTTCTTACAGTATCCAACCGGAAGTTCTGGCGGGCGCTGAAATATCTTTCGGAGTTCATCGCCAATTACTCTATAGGGCTCGCTATCGAGCTGAACCCCTTTAATATCCTCCAGGCCAAGATCGACCAGGGTTATAAGGACCGGGATACGTTGTATAAGCAATCCGCACGGCTAAAGGGCAAACAAAGCGAACTGCTGGAAAAGCTCACCGAAAAGGACAAAGAGCTCCAGCTCAATATCCGCAAGGTGAAGATCCTGCAACAGGAAGGCGGCACGAACGGGCAGGTGAATCTGTATTCGAACAACGTAATGCGCTGCCGCGAATACATCGATAACGTGACGCCCATCGTGAGCGACCTGAACAAGCTTATCCAGTTTGCGGATGCCGCTTATGAAGAGAGCGGGATCATGCTCGAGGATGCCAAATTAGACCTCGAAGCTAAAAAAGATCTCTATTATTCCGTGACCACGGGTCTCTCTGCCGTAACCAGCGCCATGAAGGCGGTCCGCGGCGACGACGAGCTCAACAAGGATGCGGAGAAGGCCCTGGCACTCCTGAAGCTGAGGATCGGCGAAAAGATCGGTGCGATCAAATCGGCCATCGACGTCACCTCGAAGTTCATGGACGACCAGGTATTGGAAGACAAGGCCAAGTCCGCGGAAGCGATCGAGCTGATCAACCGTTTCGACATGGGCAGCGATTTCCACTATGCCGGATCGGCCCTGGCCGGTGAAGACAAAGGCCGGCTGAAGGACGTATCCACCGACCGCTACAAAAAATTATTGGATTAAACACTCTTAAAAACCTACATATATGGCACTCAAATTAAAACCCGCTGGAAAATTATTAGTCATCGCCGTCATCGTTACGGCCGGTATCCTCGCAGTAAAATGGTATCAGGGAAGACCTAAAGACGCTAACAAAGCCGTCGAACTGGGCAAGGTCGTATTACCCGATGCCCCCGAGGCCTCGCTGAATGCTCAGGCCACATTACTGCCGCTTCCTTCTTCGACGGAAGCCGTGAACGGCGGGACCAGGATCACCTGGGAACGCATGGCCTGGAATGCACAGTTTTCGGGTATGTATGCTAACGGTGGCGTAAGGACCACTAAAGGTTCTTTGTTCGATAAGGCCAATCTCGATATCACCTATGTGCGGCAGGATGACTGTAACAGGCAGATGGCGGACCTGGTGAAATTCGCCGGTGAGTTCAAGACCAACCCCAATGCTCCCGGGGTACTGGTGAGCTTTATGGGTGACGGCATGCCGGCCTTCATGACCGCGTTGTCAAAAGAGTTGGAACCGCTGGGTCCTGAGTACCAGCCGATCATCCTGCCCATCGCGCACGGTAAATCGTTTGGCGAAGACAAGATCATGGGCCCCGTGTCCTGGACACAGGACCCGCATAATGCCGTCGGGAAATGCGTGGCCGGTGTGCTGCGCGACGGCGACGTCAACATCCTGTTGAAATGGGCCGGTGACAACGGGATCAAGGTGAACCCGGATGAAACGACCTATGACCCCAATGCCGTGAACCTTATCGCCGCCAGCGACTTCCTGGATGCTCCCAACAAGTATATCACCGGATATACAGAGAGCAGGAAGGTCATTGCGAATGGTAAGACCACGGGCAGGGACACTACGGTAGGTGTCGACGCAGTAGCCACCTGGACGCCGGGTGATGTCAACGTGGCCACGAAAAAGGGCGGCCTGGTAACGATCGCGAGTACACGGCAATATGCATCGCAGATGCCCGTACAGACTATCGCCATCAAGAAATGGTCGTATGACCACCGTACCGATATCGAGAACATGATCATCGCGCTGAGCCAGGCCGGCGACCAGGTAAAAAGTTTTACCGAGGCCCGGAAGTTC
>JAICXX010000105.1 GCA_025934485.1 Chitinophagaceae bacterium | reverse complement strand
GGTCCTTCGGGCGACCCGGTTTCGAGGACTTCAAAAAAGACCGCCAACCCAAATTGCGCCAGCGAAAGCCGGGTACTGTGGATGCCCTTACCCGTCACCATAGCCAACGGCACTCCCTTCTCTTTTAACATGCTCAATAATTCCCTGATGCCCGAAAATGGCGCCGGACACGTATAGTGCAGCGCCTCGTAATGCTTCAGATAGGACGCGACACCCACCTCTTCCTGCATCGGGATCAATCGCCTGATGGTTCCCTCTTCCGAAGGACCAAAAGTCGCAACGATCTCCTCTTCACTTACCTTTTTTCCCAGCAGAGGCTCGATGCTTTTCTTGAACGCCGCGATGCACAGCGGCAGGGTATCGGCAATAGTCCCGTCAAGATCGAATATCACCGCTTTTATCATAGTAACGCAAAATAAAAATAATATCGCTAACTTCCCATGGCATGAAGGGGCTCATGATGGACTACCAGCTAACGCTGCCCACCGTTCTTCGGCGGGCGGAAACCCTCTTCGGGGACAAGGCCATCATCAGCCGCCTTCCCGATAGATCCATCCACCGCTATACCTACCGCGATCTTGCCACCCGCACAAAAAAACTGGCCGTCGCCCTTCGCCACCTCGGCATCAAACCCGGCGATCGCGTCGCCACCCTCAGCTGGAATCATTACCAACACCTCGAGGCCTATTTCGCCATCCCCTGCATGGGGGCCGTCGTACACCCGCTCAATCTTCGCCTGGATCCCGACGACCTGAGCTATATCGCGGGCCACGCCGAAGACAAGATGCTCATCGTCGACCAGGTACTACTACCCCTCTTTGAAAAATTCAGTTCCACCGCCGGCATCCGGCATATTATCGTCATCCCCCAGAGCGACGCCCCCATCCCAAAACAATACCTGAACTATGAAGACGTCGTGGCCAGCGGCGACCAAAACGCCTTCGAACCTTTCGAAGACGACGAAGATACCGCCGCATTCCTATGCTATACCTCCGGCACCACCGGAAAACCCAAAGGCATCCTCTATTCGCACCGCTCGATCGTGCTCCACGCCATGTCCTTCCTCCTGAGTTGCGCCGGTCTCGGCATCACAGAGAAAGATATCGTACTACCCGTCGTTCCCATGTTTCATGCCAGCGCCTGGGGCCTCCCCTACAACTGCACGTTCGCCGGGGCGATACAGGTATTCCCCGGCCCCTATCTCGATGCGGACAGTCTGCTGCAACTGCTTGAAAGCGAAAAAGTCACCATCACGGCCGGCGTCCCCACCGTAATGCAGAACATTCTGAACAAACTCGACTCCGATCCGCAGCCACACCGCCTCCACCTGCGTTCTATGATCATTGGCGGTTCAGCAGCGTCACGCCTGCTGGTTCAATCCTTCGAGGAACGCTATGGGGTCAAAGTGCTTCACTCCTGGGGGATGACGGAACTCTCACCCCTCGGAAGCACGGCCGTCATCACCAGCAAGATCGGACAAGCATCCAAAGAAGCGCAATACGAATACACGACAAAACAAGGCCAGCCGGTTCCATTTGTAGAGATCCGCGCCCGTAACGAAGACGGCCTCATCCCCTGGGATGGCTCCGCCATGGGCGAACTGGAAGTCCGCGGCCCCTGGGTAGCCGCATCCTACTATCCCGGCCCTGAACCGGCTCACGCACAAATGGCAGAGTCCAAATTCACCCCCGACGGCTGGTTCAAAACCGGTGACATCGTCACCATCAATCCGGACGGCTGCATCGAGATCAAAGACCGCAGCAAAGACGTTATCAAATCCGGCGGCGAATGGATCAGCTCGATCGCGATCGAGAACGCACTGATGTGCCATCCCGCCATACAGGAAGCCGCCGTGATCGCCATCCCCGACGAAAAATGGATCGAACGTCCCTTCGCCTACTTCGTCCCCAAAAAAGGTAAAACGGTTTCACCCGGGGAGCTCAAAACCTTCCTCGAAGGAAAATTCGCCCGGTTCTGGATACCCGAAGGCTACGCCGTCATCGACGCCATCCCGAAAACTTCGGTTGGTAAATTCCTTAAATCGGCACTCAGAGAAAGATACATCCTCGACCACGCCGCGGATCCCGCCGCAAATGGCTAATGATCCCGCCGCAAACGGCTAATCGTTGATCGCCTGATACACCAAAGGCTTAAATTCCTTATCCGTCTTCCCCACATACGGCCCCCACATCTGCCGGTAGATCAGCCCGATCATGTCCTCTTTGGGATCGACCCAATAACCGGTAGAGAACACCCCGCCCCAGGAATAGGTTCCCTCCTGGCTCGGCCCCAGCGCGCTGCCCGCGGGCGAAACAATATAAAAGCCAAACCCAAATTTATCCACCCGGGCACCTTCGCCGATAGTCGGATGCAGCTTGCCGATCTGGTTCATGGTCATCATCCGCACCGTATTCCGCGCCAGAAGCCGCACCCCATTGTACTCCCCGCCATTGAGCAACATCTGTAAAAACACCGCATAATCATAGATCGTCGACGACAACCCGCCGCCCCCCGAAAAATAATCCGTGTGCTGCAGCGGAAAATTCATATCCAACGCACCACCGAACGTCGTAGGCGTCTTCGTGATCTTACCCGTAGAATCACCCATAAAGAAATTCACCAGCCGCGATCCCTTCGACGCCGGCACATTGAAATAAGTATCCTTCATACCCAGCGGCTGGAAGATACGCCTGGTAAAGAATTCCTCCAGGGTCATACCGGACCAGAGCTGTACCAGGTAACCCAGCACATCCATATTTAGTCCATACTTCCACTGTGTACCCGGCTGAAAGAAAAGTGGCAGCCCAGCCAGCGTATTCATCGCGTCGGAAAGCTTTTGATCCCTCACCCCGACGCCACCCGTCACCTTCGCCTTCGCATAGATCGCATTTTCCGCCGGCGTGCCGATCGCCGGATAGCCTATCCCGGAGGTATGCGTCAGCAGGTCGCGAATGGTCACCGGCCGCTTGGCAGGGATCGTCGTATAAGTAGTATCGGCAGCATTAAAAGAATCCAGCACCCGCTCGCCAGAAAAACCAGGGATATACATCGACACCGGATCATCGAGCGAGAACTTTCCCTCCTCCCACAACATCATCACCGCCACCGTGGTGATGGCCTTTGTCTGTGACGCGATCCGGAAGATGCCGTCCCTGGCCAGCGGCTGCCGCGTAGCCGGATCGTTGTACCCATAGGCCTTGTAAAAAACGATCTTGCCGTGCCGGGCGACGAGCGCCACCGAGCCATTGACCCAATTCTCTTTCACCCAATGGCTCATCCCGGAATCGAGCCGCGCAAGCCGCGAAGCGGAGAACCCGCCGGACTCGGGCGGAGCGACAGTGAGCGTACGCTGGGAATAGCCGTATGCAAAAAACGCAAATAGCAGGATGACAGTCATCAAATGGCGGCGCATAACGATAGAATTGGTGTGTTTAAAGATATAGAATAAATATTATCTTTAGCCTAATCAACTAACGGCATGCGACTAAAAGGAAAGACCGCCCTCATCACCGGCGGCGCTAACGGCATAGGACTCGCCACCACCGAACGCTTCGCAAAAGAAGGCGCCAACATCATCCTATGGGATGTATCCGATAAAGGACAGGAGGTCGCCGAAAACCTAAACAAAGCCGGCCACCGGGTCCTATTCAAAAAAGTCTCTGTCACCCATCAGGAGGAGGTACAAGATGCCGTCGCTGAAGCAAAAAAGCAGGTTGGC
Organism: Chitinophagaceae bacterium; assembly: GCA_025934485.1. Classification (GTDB taxonomy): domain Bacteria; phylum Bacteroidota; class Bacteroidia; order Chitinophagales; family Chitinophagaceae; genus Puia. The sequence goes on along the minus strand of JAICXX010000105.1, from coordinate 16,244 downwards.
CGCATCGATATCCTCATCAACAACGCCGGCATCACGAAAGACAGGACGCTGCTGAAAATGACAAAAGAGGAATGGGACGACGTCATCGCCGTAAATCTAACGGGCGTTTTTAATTGCACCCATGCCATCGCCCCCCTTATGAAAGAACAAAACTATGGCCGCATCGTCTCCGCAGCCTCCAATGTCGCCATCCGCGGTAACTATGGCCAGACGAATTATGTCGCTACCAAATCCGCCATCATCGGTATGACCAAAGTGTGGGCCATGGAACTCGGCCGCTATGGCATCACCGCCAATTGCATCGCCCCCGGATTCATCCATACCGCGATGACGGACGCCATGCCTGAAGAGGTCCGTAAACAAAGCATTCCTCTCATCCCGCTCGGCCATTGGGGCGTACCGGACGACATTGCTAACGGTTATCTGTATCTCGCATCCGACGAAGCTTCATTTGTGAGCGGCATCTGTCTGACCATCGACGGCGGCGCATCCAGATAAACTGTCATTCCGACAAAACCCTTCCCGCCCCTCCCCTTGTGCAATCGTCTGCGCAGCGATAATTCTTTTTTATTAGAAAAATTTATACTTTTATAGCGACGATTGTTTCGCCGCAATGCCTTACAACGAATCCCATACCGACCCAGAGCTGCTGCAACTGCTACAACAGGATGACGATGATGCCTTCACCGCCATCTATCTCCGCTATTGGGACAGGCTCACGGCCGTAGCCATGAACCGCCTCGGTAGCCTGGAAGAAGCCAGGGAAGTCGTGCAGGAGGTATTTTGCAACCTGTGGCGCCGCCGCGAACAGCTCGAGATCGACCATTCCCTCAATACCTATCTTGCCGCAGCCGTCAAATACGAGGTCTTCAAACGCTTCGCCGTCAAAAGCCGCCACCGCCGCCTCCGGCAGCAAGCCCTCGACGGGTGGCAGGAAGCCGCCGAAGACACCCTCGACAAGCTGCATGCCAACGAGTTGCAGAGCGAGCTCCTCAGCCTGGTCAAGGCCCTGCCCGAAAAATGCCGCATCGTATTCCAGCTCAGCCGCGATAAAGGCTACACCCAAAAACAAATTGCCTCCGAACTCGGCATCGCGGAAAAGACCGTCGAAGCCCATCTCTCCTCCGCCTTGCGGAAACTCCGCGTCGGCCTCTCCCACCTCTTCACCCTGTTTTTCTAATCGTCCTCCCCGGTTGACCCGGCCCGGAAAAAAAATTTTTCACCCCCACTAAGGGATCGTCCCTCTTTATGGGGCTATAGATGAAATAGCCCACCATGAGTGAGAGACCTTATTCAGAGGAAATGCTCGCATTAGCGGAAAAATGGATCGCCGGGACCATCACCCCGGAAGAAAAGACACGCCTGTTCGAGTGGTACGACCGTTTCGACGACACCGAGCTGACCATCGAAGGCCAGGAGGCAACCGCTTTTGGCCGGCTGAAACAGGAGATGCTGCAGGATATCCGCCACAGGATCAAACCGCCCGCCGGGGTCCGGCGCCTCACCCGCGCCTCGGTCGCCGCGGCCGCGCTCCTGCTCTTGATCCCGGGCGCATGGCTGGCCCTGCATAGCCGGACCGCCACCCAGCTGGCGGCCGCTACCCCCATAAAGAATACGTCCAGGACGAACGATATCGCGCCGGGCTGCAACAGGGCCATCCTCACCCTGGCGGACGGGTCTACGGTCACCCTCGACAGCGCAGGCCCGGGCAAGGTCACAAAACAAGGAAATGTGGAGGTGATCAAACGCGGGGACGGACAGCTTCAATATGCATCCGCAGGCAACACCCCGCCGGAAACGATAGCTTATAATGAACTGTCCACGCCCAGAGGCGGCCAATACCGGCTGAAATTACAGGATGGCACCAATGTTTGGCTCAACGCCAGCTCCTCGATCCGCTATCCGACGGCTTTCGTCGGCAAAGAACGCAAGGTCCAGATCACGGGTGAAGCCTATTTCGAAGTCGCGAAAAATGCCGATATGCCCTTCCGGGTGACAGTCCTCGATCCGGCCCCGGGCGGAAAGAACACGGAGATCGAAGTGCTGGGTACCGGCTTCAACGTGAATGCCTATCAGGACGAAGCGGGCCAAAGGACAACCCTCATCGAAGGCGCGGTCAAAGTCACCAGCGGCGCCGGCGCCGTAACCCTCAAACCCTCGGAACAAGCCGTCAGCTCGGGGAACCAGCTGAAGATGATGCAATTGGAGAATACGGAACAAACCATCGCCTGGAAGAACGGGTATTTTGAATTCGAGAATGCCGACATCCCCGCGATCATGCGTCAGATCTCGCGGTGGTACGACGTAGACGTGGAATACCAGGGCAAAGCGTCCGACGACCGTTTCTCCGGCCGTTTCTCGCGGAATGTCAGCCTGGCCGTCGTGCTGCAGATCCTGCATACCAGCGGGGTCGAGCTCCTGGCCGACGACAAAAAGATCGTCATCCGGTCCTAGAAAACCCCGGCCCGGGGAAAGGGCAAAAAATTACTTAACTCTTTAACAAAGCAAAAAACCGGGAACGTTGGCCCGTCCCCGGCGGATGCTGAGTTAAATATTCAATAAACAAAGCGTTCGAAGCACTGCTTATTTGTTAACTCAAACAATTAAAATTATGAATCTGATTGCTTTCCGCAAAATCGGGTCTGGGAGGTCTGCCGTATCCCCAAGCTTTCCCGCCCGGTTTCTAACCAAAACTTTGCTGGTAATGAAGCTCACAGCATTTTTAATCCTCGCGGCCTGCCTGCACGTCTCAGCCAACGGCTATTCGCAAAAGAAGATCACCCTGAGCGTCCATGACGCCTCATTGGAAAAGGTCTTTAAAGAGATCCAAAAACAAAGCGGCTACTCCTTCTGGTATAAAACACAGCAGATCGATAAGGCCGCCCGCGTCAGCCTCAGCCTGCGCGACGCCACTCTGCAGGAAGTGCTCACCAAATGTTTCGAGAACCAGCCTTACGAATACGTGATCGTCGATCAAACGGTCGTCATCAGGCCGCGAGTGGCCAACCCCGCCGACGCCATTCCCCTTGAGATCATCAAAGGCACGGTCACCACGGCGACAGGTAAGCCCCTCGGCGGTGTAAGCGTCTTTGTCAAAGCCACTAAAAAAGGGACCACCACGGACGACAATGGAAACTTTACTATCGCCGCCCGCCCCAAGGACGTCCTCGTATTCTCCTACGTAGGCTATGATCCCAAAGAGGTCCCGGTGGGCGATCAAACCAGCATTACAGTAAGCCTCACAGAATCCAACGCCGCCCTCAACGAGATCGCCGTCATCGGCTATGGCAAGACCAGCCATAAGAACCTCACCAGCTCGATCACGACGGTCAAGCCGGAAGAGCTCAATGCCGGCGCAATCACCGACGTCGGCCAGCTGCTTCAGGGTAAAGTGGCGGGTCTCAATATCACCGCCAACGGCGACCCCAATCAGCCGTCTGCCGTCATCCTCCGGGGCGCCTCCACGATCAACAGCTCGCAAACTCCTTTCTATGTGATCGATGGCGTGCCCGGCGCGGACATCTCACTCATCGCTCCGGCTGATATCGCCTCCATCGACGTACTCAAAGATGCCGGCGCAACGGCCATCTATGGTAACCGCGCCTCCAATGGCGTCATCATGGTCACCACCCGCAAAGGCAAGGCCGGCGATCCCCGGGTCGATTACAACGGATATGTAAGCGATGAAAAAGTATCCCGTAATCTCAAGGTCATGACAGCGTCGCAGCTCCGCGCCTTCCTGGCCAAAAACAACGAAGCCTTCTCGCCCAACGACGACCTGGGCGCCAACACAAATTGGCAAAAAGCCATCGAAAAAGACAACGCCGTCTCCCAAAACCATAACATTGCCGTCAGCGGCGGCACGGAACACAGCGACTATATCGCCAGCCTCAACTACGCTTACAAGGACGGTATCCTGCTCAAAAGCAACCTTCAGCGCGTCATCGCCCGCCTGGCCGTCAATCAGTACGCCATCAAGGACAAGGTCAAGCTGGGGCTCAACGTCACCTATTCGAACAGTAACGCCGCCGATGTCCCCTATCGCTCCGTCACCCTCCTCCAATCCGCCCTCTACCTGCCTGTGTCGCCCGTATACAAGACCCCCGGGACCTATTTCGAGGACTTCAATTACTCGGGCTACTATAACCCCGTTGCCATGACCAACAACGGCGACCTGAATACCAAATACAGCAATCTCATGGGCGTCCTCACGGCACAGGTAAAGCTGCCTTTTTCGATCACCTATAACGCCGACCTCTCTTACCAGAGTTATATCACTAATCAGGGGCAATTCCTTGACAGTTATTTCACCAATAACTTCAACGATATGTACAATAACCCCAACCCCGGTCTCAGCGGCCATACCCAGCAGATCTTCGGTCAAAATGGCCAGGCTACAAGGGCCTCGTACACCAATACCTCCACCCTGTTCGAAGACTATCTTACCTGGGACAAACATTTTGGCGAACACGCCGTCAATCTTGTCGTCGGCTACTCCTGGCAGGACTTTACCACTAACAGTGGATTCACCGTGACCACGGCCAACTTCCCTACCGACAACATCTCTTACAACAATCTTGCGCTCAGCAACCCATATGCCCTCACCGGCTACCAGGTCAACTTCGGCGCCGATGGCCTCTACTACCAGTACCGGCTTATCTCCGACTTTGGCCGGCTGAGCTATAACTTCAACCAAAAGTACCTGCTCCAGGCATCGCTCCGGCGGGATGGCAGTTCCGTATTCGGCGCGAACCACCAGTGGGGCTACTTCCCCTCTGTCTCCGCTGCATGGCGCATCAGCCAGGAACGGTTCATGCTCAACCAGGGTCTGTTCAGTGACCTCAAGCTCCGGGGAAGCTATGGCGTTACGGGTAACTCCTCCGGCTTCAGCGCTTATACGGCCCAGTCGGTATCCGGTAGCCTCGGCACCTATTACTACAACGGCACGACGACTGCGGCCCTCGGCGCTATCCAACAGGCCAATCCCAACCTGCAATGGGAAAAAACCGCCACTGCGGATATCGGCCTGGATTTCACCATCCTCAATGGCCGGGTAGGCGGTAATATCGATGTCTACAATAAGAACACGACCCAAATGATCTATCCGTACAATGTAGATCCCATTCTCGTCCCTAACGGCAAGGTCGTGGCCAACGGAGGCAGCATGAACAACAAGGGCATCGAGCTCGGCCTCACCGTCATCCCCGTGTCGACGAAACAATTCAAATGGACCAGCGGCCTCAACCTGGCCCACAATACGAACAAGATCACCAGCCTTAGCAACGCCCTGTTCTCGGGCGGCGACTCGGTCCTGCTGGCCAATCCCGAAGGCGCAGGCCAGTCGGGCAGCACCGTAGAGATCCTGAAATCCGGCAGACCGCTGGGCCAGTTCTATTCCCTCGAATATGCAGGCCAGAGTGCCAGCGGCGTATCGCAGTACATTTCGGCCAGCGGAAAGATCACGACCACCCCTGTGCAGGGAACGGATTATCACTATCTCAGCAATGCACAACCGAAGCTGCTGCTGGGATGGACTAATACGTTCAAGTACGGAAACTTCGACCTCAATGTTTTCCTGCGCGGGACATTCGGCAACAAGATATTCAATGCCACCCGGGCGGACCTCTTCCGCCCCGCAACGGCCCAGTACGACAACATCCTCCAGGACGCGGCCAGCGAGACCGTGGCGGATTACAACGCATACCTGTATTCCTCCCGCTTTATCGAAAGCGGCAGCTATCTGCGGCTGGATAACGCCACCCTCGGCTATACGCTCCATCATCTCGGTGAATACATAAAGACGCTCAGGCTCTATGTATCGGGCAATAACCTGCTGGTCATCACCGGGTACAAGGGTATAGACCCCGAGATCAACCAGGGCGGACTCGCCCCCGGCGTAGATTACAACAACTTCTACCCGAAAACCAGGACGATGCTCCTCGGCGCATCCATTTCTTTCTAATGTAAATGCCAAAAAAAAGAATCATGAAAAAAGCACTCAATTATATTTTACTCATAGGGTTGTCAGCCATCGTGCTCGGCGCCTGTCACAAGCTTAATGTACCGATCACTTCCGAGCTGACACCCAGTGTCTTCCCCCAGGACTCCGCCCAGTTCATCCAGGCACAGGGACCCGTCTACGTTGCCCTCCGCGGCAGCTACGGAGTAGAATATTTCTTCATGCAGACCCTGAGTACCGATGAAGAGATCCTCCCGGCCCGCGGCGGCAACTGGTTCAACGGCGCAGAAAACCAGCAGATGCACTACCACACCTGGAACGCATCCAACGGCTATATGTACGGCATGTGGTATTGGGGTTCGACCATCATCGGCCTGGCCACACAGGAAATGGCCCTGCTGAACCAGGACGAGCCGGCCGCTACCACCGGCAAAGCACAGACCCTCGCCGAACTCCGCGCCGTCCGCGCCTTCGGCTATTACATCATGATGGACTTCTTCGGCGGCGTACCCATCGACACCACGGCAGGAAGCTTCGTAGGCAACACGCAGTCGCCGCGGGCTACCGTAGCCGCTTTCATCGAATCCGAGCTCAAGACCGCCCTTCCCTATCTCAGTTCGAACGTCAATACGACCACCTATGGCCGGATGACCAAATACGGTGCCTACGCGCTGCTCGCCAAGCTCTATCTGAATGACGAATACTACACCGGTACCGCCCGCTACAACGACTGCATCGCTGCTTGTGATTCGATCATCAACTCGGGCGACTTTGCGCTCCAGCCCATGGCGACCTATTTTCAACAGTTCGCCTACAACAATGGCCCGCAGGACAAGGAATTCATCTTCGCCATCCCCGAAAGCCCCACGTATTCCGAAGGTCCGCAGTCATTCCGCGGTACCAACCTGCACATGCGCTACGATCCGCCCCGCTCGGAAAAGGCTAAATTCAGCCTCTCCTTTACGCCCAGCGCACCGGAAAGCACCATCCCCAGCTACTACGCCTATTTCAATGATCCCGGTGACGTTCGCAACAACCAATGGCTCACCGGCCTTCAATATATGAAGGATGGCGTCACCCCGGTAACCGTCACCACCACCAACCAGGGCTACGACCAGACCTACACCGGCTCCAATCCGTCCGGCAAGTATACCTATCAGGTCAACCTCACGCCCGATATCATCCTGCGGCAATCTACCGCCGCATTCGACTGCGGCAACGACGAGATCGCCTGGAATATGGGCTACCGCTGTATCAAGTTCTACCCGGATTCCACCTCGCCCAGCACGGCCATGAATAACGACATCCCCGTATTCCGCTATTCGGATATCCTGCTGGAAAAAGCGGAAGCGATCATGAGAGGCGGTACACCTACACTCAGCCAAACTGCCCTTTCGCTCGCCAATGAACTCCGCGCACAGCGGACTACCGCTGCAGCCTGGAGCAACATCACCCTGGATTCCATCTACAACGAGCGGTGCCGCGAATTCACACAGGAATCATGGCACCGGAACGACATGATCCGGTTTGGCAAATATGAAAATGCCTGGGGCTTCAAAACGGACGCCGACCCCAACCACCGCATCTATCCCGTTCCGGTCCAGGCCATGGCCCTGAATACAAAGCTGGTGCAGAATCCCGGATACTAATGACCCGCCATTTATTTATTATACTGGTGTGCTGCGCACTTCTCCCCCTCACCGGGGAGGCGCAGCGCACCAGTTTCAAGTCAGCCACAACCGGCCTCGACAAAGCCGCTTCGTATGCCCTCATCGCCCGCGTCATCCCCCGACATGCCGCCGACTTCACCGTCGAACCACTGACCACCGATACCGCAGGCGATGTCTTCGAGGTTGGGTCAAAGGCCGGCAAGATCGTCCTCCGCGGCAACAATGGCGTCGCCGTCGCCAGCGCCCTGTATTTCTACCTCACCGAATATACCCATTGCCAGATCACCTGGAATGGCGACAACCTTCAACTGCCTGCAACACTACCCGCCGTCCCCACAACGGTCCATCGCCTATCCCCCTGGCGCTACCGCTACTACCTCAACTACTGTACATTCAATTATTCCATGAGCTGGTGGGACTGGGACCGCTGGCAACGCGAGATCGACTGGATGGCGCTCCATGGCATCAATATGCCGCTGGCCATCACCGGCGAAGAATACACCTGGTATACCGTCTATCACGACATGGGCTTCAGCGATGCCGACCTCGCCGCCTTCTTCTGCGGCCCCGCTTATTTCGCGTGGTTCTGGATGGGCAATCTCGACGGCTGGGGCGGCCCCCTGCCCATGCACTGGATGCTGATGCAAAAAGACCTGCAAAAAAAGATCCTCGACCGCGAGCGGTCGCTCGGCATGACGCCGGTGCTGCCAGCCTTTACCGGTCATGTCCCGCCTTCCTTCCCCAGGAAGTTCCCATCGGCACATTGCAAGGTTACTAACTGGAAAAATGGATTCAACGACACCTACCTCCTCGATGCCACCGACCCGCTTTTCGCGGAGATCGGCAAGAAATTTCTGGCGACACAAACCGCCCTCTTCGGTACCGACCATCTCTATTCCGCCGACACCTTCAATGAGAACGAACCACCTTCGGACGACCCGGCCTATCTCGCCGGCCTCAGCGGCAAAATATACGCCGGCATGCGCCAGGCCGACCCCGATGCCACCTGGGTCATGCAGGGCTGGCTGTTCTACAGCGACCGAAAATTCTGGAAGGCGCCACAGATCAAAGCCCTGCTCGACGCTGTCCCGGGCGACCACATGCTCCTCCTCGACCTCGCCGCCGAGATCGAACCCATATGGAAAAGAACCCAGGCATTTTACGGCAAACCCTGGATCTGGAATATGATCAACAACTTCGGCGGCAACGTCAACCTCTTTGGCCGCATGGATGCCGCCGCCACAGACCCCGCCGAAGCCCTTGCCGACACCGCTTCGGGAAAACTACAAGGCATCGGCCTCACCATGGAAGGCATCGCCACCAACCCCGTACTCTACGAACTCATGCTCCAAAATACCTGGCAGCCAGCCGGCGCCAGCGCCCATCAAGCCACCCCCATCGACCTCCACACCTGGTTGCCGTCGTATATCCGAAACCGTTATGGCTTCACCACCCCCGGCCTCGAAAAAGCCTGGGACATCCTGCACCACACCGTCTACAACGGCAAGGTCATCCGCGACGGCGCCGAATCCATCATCACCGGCCGCCCGACCTTCGACTCCTCCACCGTGTGGACCCGAACAAAGCTCAACTATGCCCCCGGCGACCTCCTGCCCGCCTGGGACCTCTTCGTGCAGGCCGCAAAGCCACACCCCACCGAAGGTTTTGAATTCGACCTCGTCGATCTAACCCGCCAGGTCCTCGCCAACTATGCAACAGTGCTCCAACAACAATGGGTCCGCTCATACCGCGACCACGATACAGCCGCCTTCCGGCAACAAACCGCCGACTTCCTCGCCCTGATCGACGATCTCGACGACCTCCTCGCGACCCAAAAAGATTTTCTCCTCGGCCCCTGGCTCGCCGACGCCCGCAACAAAGGCATCACCCCCGAAGAAAAAGCCCTCTACGAAAGAAATGCCCGCGACCTCATCACTCTATGGGGCGATGCCAATAGCCCGCTGCATGAATATGCCAACCGCCAGTGGAGCGGCTTGCTGAAAGATTTTTACAAACCACGCTGGGAGAAATTCTTCGCCTTCCTGGCCGCCAACCCGTCTCCCGATCCCGCATCTTTCGATACCACCATCCGGCAATGGGAATGGTCCTGGGTCAACGAACAAAAAGCCTTCCCAACCACCCCGAAAGGCGACCCCATTGCCACGGTAAAACAGCTTTATCGCAAATACAGAAAAGCCATGGGTCTATGATAGTCTCCCCCCAGCGCCATCCGCGCCCCCCACGCCTGCAATCCCTCGATGCCCTCCGCGGCTTCGACATGTTCTGGATCATGAGCGGCGAACACGTCATCCACGCACTGGCACAGACGACCCACTGGCTGCCCTTCGTGTGGATGTCGGATCAGCTGCATCATACCGTATGGAATGGATTTACGTTCTACGACATGATCTTTCCTCTCTTCCTCTTCATCGCCGGCGTCTCCCTGCCCTACTCGATGCCCCTCCCCGTCGCCGATAAGAACCGGCGCTACAAAACCATCATCCGCCGGACCATCACGCTGATCCTGCTCGGACTCGTCGTCAACGGCGTCCTGCAGTTCAACGGCTATCTCCATACCCGCTTCGCCAGCGTCCTCGGCCGCATCGGCCTCGCCTGGTGCGGAGCAGCCCTCATCTATATGAATACCTCGCTTCGCGGCCAGCTTCTTTGGTTCGCAGGATTGCTGCTCGGCTACTGGGCCGTGATGATGCTCGTTCCGGTACCCGGCTATGGCGCCGGCGTGCTGACGATGCAAGGCTCCCTCGAATCCTACATCGACCGGCTCCTGCTCCCCGGCCGGCTCCACGACACCATTCACGACCCCGAGGGCATCCTGTCGACACTCCCGGCCATCGGCACCGCCCTGCTGGGCGCGTTTACCGGCCGCCTCCTCCGTTGGCAAAACGAACACTGGTCGATGCTGAAAAAAGGCGGCATCTTGCTCCTTGCGGGCCTGATCCTCCTTATGCTGGGCTATTTCTGGGGACTGATCTTCCCCATCAACAAACGGATCTGGACCAGCAGCTTCGTACTCTATGCAGGCGGCTGGAGTGTCATGCTCCTCTCCGTGTTCTATCTTGTCATCGATGTCGCGGGTTTTCGAAAATGGGCTTTCCCATTTGTCGTCATCGGCGTAAATTCCATCGCCATTTACCTCGCGTCCGAAGGCCTGGTCGATTTCGCACACACCGCCGACTTCCTGTTTGGCGGACTGATCCGCAGGACCCCGATCGCCTGGCAACTGGTATGGGTAGCCATCTCCGTTACCATAACCCAATGGCTGATCCTGTACTTTCTTTACCGGAAAAAGATATTCTTTAAAATATGATTCGCTTCCTCGCCCTCCTGCTTTGCTGCCATGCCGCGCTCGCGCAGCAAAAGACGTACGACATCCGCCATTTCGGCGCCCGCGGCGACGGTCATACCGATAACACCCGCGCCATCCAAAAGGCCATCGACAACGCGGCAGCGCATGGCGGTGGCATCATATCGATCCCCGCTGGCCGCTTCGTCACGGGCGTCCTCGACATCCGCTCGCACATCACCCTCCGGCTAAACGCCAACGCCTGGCTGCTGGGAAGTACGCACAGGATGGACTACGGACCCGGTAATGCCCTGCCCCTCCTCAAAGCACGTGGCTGCACCGGCATCACCATCGAAGGCCGGGGCACCATCGACGGCCGCGGCGACACACTCTTAACCGACCTCTATGCAAGAATAAAAGCCGGCCAGATCCACGACAACGAATGGCAAAAGCCCAACCCCTGGGGCCAGATCCGCCCCGCCGAAGAAAATCGCCCCAAGCTTATCTTCTTCGATCATTGCGACAGCATCGTCATCCGCGGCATCACCCTGAAGAATGCGCTGGACTGGGTACAGGACTACAAAAGCTGCAGCAACATGATCGTCGACAGCATCACTGTCGAAAGCAACACCATGTGGAACAACGATGGCATCGATGTCGTCGACTGCAAAAATGTAAGGGTGACCAATAGCTTTTTCAATGCCGACGACGACGGCATCTGTCTCAAATCGGAGGACCGTCACGACAGCTGCGACAACATCTACATTGCTCATTGCAAGATCAGGAGCAGCGCCAGTGCCCTGAAATTCGGCACGGCCGGCCGCGGCGGCTTCCATCATATCACGGTGCGCGACCTCACGATCTACGACACGTACCGCTCGGCCATCGCACTCGAAGCCGTCGACGGCGGTAAGCTGGACGGGGTGGATATCCGCGACATACACGCCACCAACACCGGCAACGCGCTATTTATCCGTCTCGGTCATCGCAACAAAGACTCGGTCTACAGCGCCATCAGCGACATCCACATTGCGAATGTCGATGTGCAGATCCCAGCAGATAAACCGGACAAAGGCTATCCGTACGAAGGCCCCGCGCTCACCTTTGAACATAGCATCTTCCCCGCTGTCATCACCGGCCTGCCGGGCCACCGCATCGAAAACGTGACCCTCGAAAATATCCGCGTCACCTACCCCGGCGGCGGCACCCTGCCCAACCACGAATCCACCCAAACACCAGGCGGCACCATCGCCCCCATCCCCGAGAACCCCTCCGACTACCCCGAGTTCTCCATGTTCGGCGACCTCCCGGTATGGGGCCTCTACCTGCGCCATGTCGATGGCATCACACTAAAAAATGTCCAGCTATCCGTGACCCAACCCGACGCCCGCCCAATGACACGCGCCGACGATGCGAATGGCGTAACGATCACCCCATGATCCCATGACCACCCGCACCAAAAAAATAAGACCATTCCAGAACTGGAACGGTCTTGACCCTTAAAAGAACCTTGTCGCAAAAAAATCAAAAATCCATTGAAACCATGTGCGTGTGTGAAACCCTGATATAGAAAAATTAGCTTGATTTAATTGGCCTGCATTAATTAGTACGACCCGGATGTAGTTTTGTAACTACAAAAGCAGGGAAATCCCAAAAAATTCCTGCACACACTGATTATCAATGCATTGCCCGTCGTTGCATCACATAATCCATGGCTTCCTGGAAGGTGGGCACCCAAATGGACCTTTTATTCTCCACGAGATAGTCGAGCAGCTGTTGATGAACGGCCGCCGAAGTAGTGATATAGTCGCCACCAATGCCATGGAACATAATGATGCCGAGCCCCCCGCGTTGCTGCACGGTCTTCACGAACCGGATAAGCATGTCCGCGCTGCTGCTGTCCTCGAGCCCCAGGGACGGCACCCGCAGCGAGTCGAGATGTGCGAAATCGGTGATCACCGCCGTTTGTTCGTCCCCGCCCAGCCGGGCATATTTCACCGACTTGTAATGCCGCAAGGTGTCGACATAAGACTTTCCCGCGGCCGTGGTATCCGTACACGGATAAGCGAAGGTCCGCGTCATCCGGCCGTCGATCGCATAGAGCAGCCAGTTCATCACTTCGATCTCGCGGACCATCAGGTAGGGCGTATAATCCGCAGACGACACGGGGTTATCCGTCGTCGACACGCAGGGATGATAAAGCGTATGATTACCCAGCTCGAAACCTTTTTCCGCCACCTCCCGCCATCGCGGCAGCGTCCGGTAATCCAGATCGCTGGTAAGAAAAAAGGTGGCCTTCAAACCCGCCCGTTCCAGCTGCGGAACGGCAATATTCAGTTGTGAAAGCAGGGCGTCGTCATAGGTCAGCACGATAGCCGCCTGTTTATGCTGCGGCCATTGCATCGGCTGCGCGGCGACCCACGACCCAAAAAGGACAAGCAAAAGGAAAAACAAAGACTTCTTCATGCGGCAATTTACCAATTATCACCGTATCGTGATCCCCTCCGTCTTATGCTGGTAAAACACCGCCTTCTTTCCCGGCTCCGTCACCTTCACCCCGACGAAAGCGGAATGTGTCACATCATCCAGCACCACCGCCGGCCGGTAATCCTTTTTCTCCGCCGAAAGCCGCACATTGGTAAAGTCCACACCCGTCGCATGCCGGATATAAACACCCCAGGCAGGCAGCTCGCGGAACATCGAGAAATCCGGGTAAGCCTCGGGACGCTCAGGTACCTTGTCCAGCGAGTCGGGGTCTACCCGCGCAAAAAGCGGATTGCCCCCACCGGGATACCGGATATCGACATCCGAAAGCGACACCTTGCCAATCAACGCATCGGGCATCCCGGCGATCACCACCGGCGAGATATTGCGCGGCATGTCCTCGATAGGCCCTTCGAATTCATAACCGGCATCGGGCTTGCCCGCGGCGATCTCGATGTCGACATGCCGGATACGAATATTCGCCATCCTGCCCTTTCTCCCTTTTTGTCTTTCCCCGATCCGCAAAAAGATGGAATGCCCCATGTTGATCCCCTTGAGCCCGTCTACCTCCACGTCCTCGACAAAACCGCCATCGACGGCCTCGAGCGCGATCGCGGAACGATACGTGTCAAATACCTTGTTGTTAAAAATTCGAATATACCGGAAACCACCAAAAGATGTTGTACCGAATTTAATGGCATTGGCACTGCTACGCACTACATTATCCCGTATCAGTACATTGTTGCAGAACTTCGAAGCGTCCTGAGACTTCAAACAGATACCATCGTCATCGGCATCGATATACGAATTGGTGACGGCCACGCTGTCACAGTCGACGATGTCGATACCGTCGTTATTCCAAAACGCCTTGCTATCCACATAGATGCTATCCAGCCGGAGATTGACACACTGGTCATAGGTCTCTACCCAGCTGGCCGAATTACGCAACGTCACCCCTTTCATCAGCACATTGCGACAGCCACGAAAATCGATCAACATCGCGCGGATATCGGCTTCCGGCCGGCCGTTCCGAAAAAGATCTTTGATCAATCCCTTATGATAGGCGTCGGCCACATTGTATGCCAGCTGCCGCCCCTGCCCGTCGATAACGCCTTTCCCCTCGATGGCGATGTCATGCTGATCATAGGCAAAGATCAGCGCCGTCACCAGCTTCTTGTCATAGTCAAAAGGGTTCAGTGAACCCACGATCACCGCCCCTTCCTGCAAAACAATAGTGACGCCCGACTTGAGATGTATCGATCCGGTGAGATAACGGCCAACGTCGAAGACCAGCCGCCCGCCGCCATTGCCGGCAACAAAATCAAGGGCAAATTGTATCGACCGGGTATTCAACGTCACGCCATCGCCGCGGATACCGAACAGCGAAACAGGATAATCCTTTGCGCTGGCCCTAAGCGTCCCAAGCCCCAAAAACAAAGCAAGAATATATTTCATCAAAGCAGATTTAAGAATACAACAATACAGGCCCAAGCAGCCCCATCGACTGGATCGGCTGGTCCTTCCGTCCCGCATTCGTCCAATACTGGGCGATGGCATTATCCTTCAGTGTCTTCATATAGTTCCCCATGGTGGTGACGACTCTGATCTCGAGGGTATTCTCACCCGACTGCAACAACTCATCGATCTGGTAGATGTGCCGGCCATACCATTGTACCCCGGCATCCTTGCCATTCACCGTCACCGTCGAGATACCCGCCACCTTCCCGAGATTGAGATATTTCCACAAGGCTCCCTGCCCGGCTCCAAAAACAAGACGATAAATAACCGTCCCCGAAAAACCGACAGTTGCAGGATCATCTTTCAGATCAGCGAGACCAGCCATCAACGCGGTCTTCACCGTGCCATCCAGATGATGGTATTCCACATTCCACGGTCCGTGCAAGGAAAAGGTAGTCACCGCAGTGGCAGGGAACGGATTCCAGGCAGGCCCCCTTTTTTCCTTGTCAAAGACCACCAGCCGGGAATCCCCCGTCGCCAGCTCCAAAGTTATCGGCCGCGAACCTTCACCCACATAAAAGCGTTCGCCTGTCCCGGCATCCCAGATCCAGGTCTGCTTGCCAGCGCCAAGTTCGGAAGAAGGCAAGATGGTGATAGTATGTTCATTGGTGAGATCGGAGTTGGTAATAAAAAGCCATTCGGTACCGCCCGCCTGGTAGCGTACCTGGCTCACAAAGGACGTAGGTTTATCGATCCGGACATAGGCAGGCAGCGAATACTTCTTTTGGATATCGCGGTACCACTGCACAAAGTCCTTCTCCGGCTTATGCACAAAGATAAAACGCTCGGGCAGAGCTTTCATCCTGTCCACCCATGATACCACCGCCGCATCCCGCGCACCGGCATCCTCCAACCCCAGCGACTTCGACGGACAGGTCTCGACGCAGATAACCCGCCCCCCGGCCGAAACAAAACGAAAAAGTTTCTCAGCAGTCGAAGGCTGCAGCCGTTCGATATGCACCAGCAACAGCGTATGATAGCTCCGCGGGCCATAGACCAACCGGCCATCTTTGATGGAAGCATCGAGCAGCACGTGATCGGAGACATAGTCGCAGGCGCTGCCATTCTGATGGATGGATTCCCAGACGAGCGGAAGCCACTCGGGATACATCAGCGAAGGAAAAGGCTCGTTCTGCGCCCCGTCGACACTCCACATATCATAGACGGGCGGCAACACGGCAATATCGGCGAACATCGTGCCCTGCTGCAACAACGCGGACAGCCGGGCTTTATAATCGGTGAACCGCCGGAAAAAAGGCCACCAGTTGTTACGCTCGTTGAAAAAAGTGCCATAGCGGATCCAGCCGGG
>JAICXX010000232.1 GCA_025934485.1 Chitinophagaceae bacterium | reverse complement strand
GGGAAGCGTTCTCTCTTCTTGCTTCCCTGAAATTTGCTAGCAATGATCTCTATTCCGTAGAAAGTGGGCCTGCGAGGTGTGTATCTGGCGGGCTGGCGGTATTTTGTTTGCTTATTGCATATTCCTTCAACTTAAAATCATGTACAACATTACTACAAACCGGGTGCTGACGGCTTTGGCCGTCATAGGAATGCTATTGACTGCTTGTCGCAAGATGAATTTCAATAGCAATGACTTGCGGAATTTTGAGCAGATCGATCTCGTTGCGAACAGGGATGGGTATGGTGCGCCGCTAATCGATACTGCGTTGCAGAACGGGTGGGGGCTGGCCTGGTCGCCCTCGGGCATTGCCTGGGTGAATGCGAATGCGACCGGAGTGAGCAATCTGTTTACCGCTGAAGGGGCGATCGTGCGGCCGCCGGTGCTGATCCCTTCGCCCACGGATACGATGGGTGGGACGCCGTCGGGAATCGTCTTCAACTCGACGAAGGGGTTTATTCTACCCGACAAATCTGCCGCCTCGTTTATTTTCGTAGGTGAAGATGGGGTCGTATCTGCGTGGAATGGTGGAGCGGGGAACAAGGCCTTCCGGGTCGCTGCCGATTCGGCGAATGAGTACAAGGGGTTAGCGCTGGCCTGGGACAATGGTCGGAATCTACTGTATGCTGCGAATTTCAAGACCGGGGTAGTCGATGTATGGGATACGAGCTGGATGCCGGTGAAGTTACCTTTCCATGATCCGGCGATGCCTGCGGGTTATGCGCCTTTCAATATTGTGCCGGTAAGCAGCTGGTTGTTTGTTTCGTATGCCAAGGTAAGCCCTGACTTTGACGATGTGGCGGGTCCGGGAAATGGTTTTGTGGATGTCTTCACGACGGATGGGTCGTTCGTCCGGAGGTTTGCCTCGCGGGGTGCGCTAAACGCGCCTTGGGGGATGGCCTGGGCACCTGCGGGCTGGTTGACGACGATGGATATGGATTCGACAGCGGATAATGGAAAAGGCAAGGGTAGTGGCAAGAATGTGGGGCCGGTGGTCCTCATCGGGAATTTCGGTGATGGGCGGATCAATGTCTATTCACCTGAGGGACAATTCCTCGGTCCGTTGAGGGCGCACAATCAGGCGATCGTCATCGATGGTTTATGGGCCATTGGATTCCCGCCGGCGTCAGCGAAGAGCATCGATCCGGCAAGATTGTATTTTACGGCAGGGCCGGCTAAAGAGAGCGACGGGATCTTTGGATACATCGTCAAAGAGTGATCGGCGGACACGTTTGCGAGTTTAACGTACCTCCTCCCGATAGGGTTCGAGAAAGGTACTTTTTACCTGTTCCGACCGAAGGATGAAGATGATCCCCAGGATGGTGTAGACCAGGGTGTAGCCCAACGCAAGCAGCAGGCCCGGCCTATAGGGGATGAGTTGTGCCGAAACGGCGGGAAGGCAGGCGAGTCCCAACAGCAGCAGCCGGCCGACCAGGAGGATGCCGGTATACCAAAGGAACATTCGGGGAAAGATATCGCGTTTTTTAAAGAACCAAAATAAAAGAGAGGCGGCGCCGGCGATGGAGCTGAGGTGGATACCCAGCTGTGACAGGAAGATGTATTGCATGGTATGGCCGCCGGCGTTGCCATACTCTATATAACGGGTGTTGCTGTAATAATCGGCCATGAGCAGACCACCCAATTCGCTCAGGATGATCACGCCGAGGCTGATACCCAACCAGGCGATCCACCCTCCGAGGGGATAGCCGGAGCCGGGTGCATAAAGTGTTTCTTCGCCGCGGCTGTTGAGGTATTGAAAAAGGCGGGAGAAGAAAAGGGAGAAAAAGAAGGTGAGCCAGATTGCGGGCCAGCAGACCTTCCAGTCGCGGAAGGAAAAGGGTGCGGGCGTGGGAACGGGCGATGCAGAAGGCTCCGCCCGTGGTGCGTTATCGGGAGTGATGTTGTTGACAAGCTGAAATGAAATACGGTCCGAGATCTTTTTGTAGTCGGATTTGTATTGCTGAAGATCAGCCGCGGAGATATTGTCCCGCAGTGTCTTCAACGTGTAGTGAAGGGACATGTTGCTTCCATTCACTTCCGGTATGAAATCGAACTGGTAGGAATCGTTTTGGATATGCAAGGGCCCGTCGCTGAAGCTCCAGTCTTCGGGAAGGGAGATGTTCAGGGTATAGTGCACGTTAAAAGGGAAGTTCAATGCAAGCGGGGTATTGTCCGGTGCGTCGGCCGGATCAGGCAGGTTTTGTTCGAGGATCCTGGACCGGAACTCGAAATATCTTTTCCCGGTTTTTTCTGTATCCCAGAGTTGGGGGATGGCGTAACGTTTGCTTACGGTTACTATGTTTTTTTCACTGTCTTCACTATAGTTGATGTGGCCCTGTTGCCGGATATCGTCGAAAAGTTCGCCATAATATTTCCGATAGGTATCCTCCAGGTCTTTCTCGCTTGTCTCGGCGAACATGCCGCGAACGTCATCCGCTGCCCCACCGCTGTAAATAGAGGTGATCGAAAACCAGGAAGTATCGTAATACCGGGCGTCAAGCGTTTCGGTGATGGCGTAGTCATTGATGCGACCGGGGGTTACCTTTTGAAGTCCCGTATCTTTTTCATCCAGCACGAGGGCATACCCATAAGCGGGTATGAAGAGGTCGGCAACCTGTCCGCGTTGACCCGCGCTGGTGGGGTCGACGAAGCTGTAGCCGCCGGAAGGTTTGCGGATCGCGACGATGGCATGGTCGAATGCCTGCGGCGAGGGGGCGATGGTCGGCAACTGACTACGGGTATCCGTGCTGATGAGAGCGGTATAAGCCGGAATATTTTCCTGTTGCAGGATAGCGCAAAGGAGGAGCGACTTGTCTTTGCAATCGCCGAAGCGTTGGGCGAAAACATCGGCCGGTGGATGCGGTCGATGTGTATTGGCGCCGATCTCGAGACCGAGGTAGCGGATCTCGTCCTGCACGAAACGAATGGCCAGGCCGGTGAAGACGGTCGTGTCGCCTTTCGACTGGGACTGCCATTCGGCTATCTTTTGTTTCAACTCCGTCGACAAGGGATATTGATAGTGGTTGAAGGTATGGAGACCCCAGGTGATCACGCGCTGCCAGTTCGGATATTCGGTGATATAGACAGTGGGGAAATCTTCGTACCAGGAGGGCGCATTGGCGGCGGGGTCGTCGGTAGTGATGGGTGGGTTTTCCCAGCAATAGACCAGCGTGGGGCCCTTGTGCAGTTGTACCGGCTGGGGAGCCTTATTGACGGTGTGGATGTAGAGCGGGCGACTGTCGGTAGTAATAATGGTCTTAAAATAATTACAGACGGCAGTGGTGACATTAAATGAAAAATCGTCGGAATACTTATTGTCGAATACCGGGTTAAAGCCGATCACCGAATAGGCGACCTCGATACGATCGCCTTTGCGAACGTCTTTTAACGTGAGGAAGGCGCGTTTCAGGCCGTTGTATTGGAATTCGCCGGCGTCACTTTCTTCCTGGACCACTTTGATGTTCTGGGGTTGCAGCCGATCCAGGACGGCCCCGTCGCGAAGGATGGCGATCTTGTGAAAGACCACCTGCTGGAACTCGGGGGAAAAGGTCACGGATACTTCTGAGCCGTTTTGTACACCCGACTGGTTGACGATGGTCCGGATGAAATGGGTATAGTCCGTATTGCAGGTAAGATTGGTCTGGAGGTCGAATAGATCGTAATATAATCCGTCGCTGATGGCTTCTTTGGCAGGTGTTTTATGCCAGTCCGGGTGGATGGCGTAGAGCCAGCCTGGCTGGGCTCCGGTTTTAACATAGGGCAGGGCCGGTACGTGCAGGGACAACAACAGGCCCAGTATGACGGACAATGCGATACGCATGTAGGATCATTAGATTTAAGCTGACACAAGATAAATCAGACTCGCACAAGGTAAAAAAAAAGGGCCAGGATAGAAATCCAGCCCCGTTTTTAAATCCAATATCCTATGAAAAACCGAATAAAGTAATTCAACTGCCGTGCCGGAACGCCTGCCCGGCCCCTGGGGTTAAAAAAACTTTTTTACTTAAATGATTTCTAAGATGTTACATTTTTTAATCCGCCGTTATGCGAAAGAAGAGCCATGGCACGCCTGGCGATTTTCTCCCACCACAGGAAAATTTTTCCCAATGGTGGAACACCTTGTGGAACGCATTAAAAAAAGCTGTAACTTTAAAAGGAAGCCAATTGTTATGGGATGGCGACTGGCGATAGCACTACACTTTCTAGTTATTACACATTCTAGCTTTCTTTTCGCCCAACAGGTTTCGTATTGTGAACCCTACAGCGATCGGTTCACCTTACGACAGGAGATGTTAGGGAAGGTAGGGGATTATTATTGGGTATCGGCGATCAGCAAGCGCCGGGTCACTCACGAGAATGCCAGTACAGAAGAGCGCAGTTTCGTGGTATACGATGGGCGGATGAATGTATCCAACCTGATCGCGGATCCCCCTTATGCCGCTTCTTCCATCAAAGAATACCTGGTGACCACGGACGATTATTTCGACCGGGTGCAATTATTAAATAGCGACAACAAGGAGACCGAGGTTCGGTTGCAGCGGTATAGGCCCGATGGGCAGGCTTTCGGGCCCGATCACAATGTGGCGGTGTTGCCTTTTAGTGAAGACGGGAATAGCTTTATGCTGGTTCGATCGCAGGACAGGAACCGCATCCTTCTGCTGGGTTTCGAGTCGGTGGATTCGAAGGCGCCGCGGCTGCATGCGTTGTTGTTCGACGCGGACTGGCAGCTATTGTCGGACAGGGTCTACCAGCATCCCCATCTTTCGCAGCCGATGATCCAGGACGATTTTTCCACGTATCCGCTGGAAGATTTCAATAGCGGGCCGTTGAAGCTTGCCAACAACGGCGAGTGGCTGATGCTGGCGCCGTCGCGTATCAATCATAATTTTTTGCTTTTTCATTTTGTGCCGTCGGATACCGCGATCATCTGCAAGGAGATCAATTTGCCGGGTACCGCGTCGATGGAGGATGTGTGTCTTTCTATCGACAATTCGAATGGGGATGTGGTAGCGGGGGTGCTATCGACCTTTCATTATGCGCCGCTGAAGAATGTGGAGGCGGTGCATTATTCGATGGCCACAAAGCAGTTTAGTTTCGATTCTTCTTACCGGCTTACGACGCTCAACGGGCGGCGGGTGCGCAACGACAATATCGTCAAGGAGAATTTTGTGGCGGTGCCGGGGCGGGGCTTTCTGCTCTTGAAGGAATACGGGCGGCCATACGGGGACGACGATATTGCGAATGACGATGACTATGATCAAGGCTATGACCCGACGCTGTTGTTCGTCTCCAATGATATTCCCGACCCCGGTACCGGTCCTTCGCTGTCGCGGTTGCCGGAGCCGAGGTATGGGTATGCGCGATACCATTCCACGGTGAACCCTGCCTGGCACGACCGGGGTGATCTCAGTCTGTACTTTTTCCCCGCGAGCCGCAAGGACAGCTGCTGGAGCGGGATGATCAGCCAGGAGCAGGTCACGGAGCTAAATAGTCCTAATCTTTCGTATATGATGGTCCCGATGCAGGACCGGCTGGTGTTCCTGTACAATAGTTTTGTGCACGGAGAGAAACGGTATGCCTCTACCACCGTGATCGATCCCACGGGCAACCTGGTCACTAATGAGGGCATCATCTTCTGGGGGCTGAAGAATACGTTGGATTTTCAGCAGGCGCGCCAGGTGGCACCCGACCAGGTGGTGATCCCCTATGACATCTATGTCAATGGGACGGCCAATGGAAAGGTGGGTTTCGCGGTGGTATTATTTCGCTGATAGTTTGAGCAATTCCTTTAGGTCATCGCCCCAGATGGTGGGGTTGGTATGGGTGCCGTGGCCGGACGTTTTTTCCGACCAGGGGATGAGGATATATTTCCCTTTTGGTACCAGCTTGATATCTCTGTCGAGGATGCCGAGTTCGGGCGGGTTGACTTCGTCGTCGGCGGAATTTACGGCGAAGAAGACACATTTTATTTTGGATAAATTGGGCTCGGGGTTGTAGTAGCGCGAGGCGTCGAAGGCATAGATCATATCGTTCGCATCATCGTGTTTGATAAAGTTCTCGACGCTCCTGTCGTAGATCTTTTCCGCCTGCTGCCGGGTAGGTGCATATTTCTGGAGGTTGTAGGGGCTACTGGTCATCCAGAACATGGAGCTATAGGCGCCGCGGAGACCTTCGGCCGGCGGTTCGGTGTATTCGCCTCCTTTCCATGCGGGATCGTTTTCGACGCACTGGATGGCGGCGTAGCGCGAGATGCGGTTACGACCGGCGATCTCAACGGGCAGGCTGGCGTTGGCCATGCAGGCGTCCATGAAATCGGGATAGGTCTCGGCCCAGACCCAGCAGTGCATGGCGCCCATGGAAGTTCCCATGATGAGCCGGAGATGATTGACGCCCATTCTTTCGGTGAGCACGGTATAGTCCGCCTTGACCATATCGTCATAGGTGTATTTGGGGAAGCGCATGTGCAGGCCGTCGCTGGGTTTGCTGGATTTGCCATGGCCGATCCCGTCGGCGAGGATGATGTAATATTTGTTCGCGTCGAGGAGCTGGCCGGGTTCGAAGAGGTGGCCGGCGAAGAGCTGGTTCACGAAGTTATGGCTGTTGCCGGTGGTGCCGTGCATGATATATACTGCGTTGGTAGTCCGGCCGTTCTTGTCTTTTTGCGGTTTGCCGAAGGTGGTGTAGTGGAGACGCAGGGCAGGCATCGTTTCACCGGTAGTAAAGGTGAAGTTGTCGAGTGTGTAGTCTACTTCGGTAGAGTCGGGCAATTGGGAAAACGCGGCGTTGCAACCGACGAGAAGCAATAGGGTGAGCATCAACTTGTTCATAAGCGATCATATTTGGAAAGTGAATGTAGGATTTTTCTTAAATTGATCTCGGGGCGCCGGTTATCTGATTTTGACGGATGTTTAGCGAAAATTGATATTAAGACACACTACGGAAAAAGTGAGCGGAGGGGGATGCGGGTGTTGGGGTGGAAATATCGAACATTAGAAAAAAATGATACTGCTATGAATAAACGTGTCTACACATGGGCAGCGGCGCTGCTTATATCTACGGGTGTTATGGCGCAGCAAACGGAGAAGCCGGCGCTGTACGGCAATCACTGGATGGCGGTCACGGGCAGACCATTGGCGGCGGAGGCGGGGGCGCAGATCTTCCAAGAGGGTGGCAATGCCATCGATGCCGCCTGTGCGATGCTGGCGGCGGTATGTACCATGCATATTGTGCTGACCTGGGGTGGCGAGACGCAGGCGCTTATCTACAATCCCAAGACCGGGAAGGTCATCGCGATCAATGCGCTTGGATGGGCGCCTACGGGGGCGACGCCGGCTTTTTTCAAAAGCAAAGGGTATAATTTTCCACCGGAATACGGGCCGCTGGCGGCGGTTACACCGGGTACTCCGGGCGGACTTTGCTACATGCTGGCGGAGTACGGTACAATGAGTCTGAAAGAGGTTTTGGCACCTGCCATGGAAATGGCCAAGGGGCATGCGATCGATGCGCAGGTTGCGGGCAGCTTTGAGCGGAACAAGGCGCGGTTGGAGCAATGGCCCTATAGCAAGGCGATATTCCTTCCGCATGCGGGGCAGAAGCGGGAGGCGCCTGAGGCGGGGGAGGTGTTCGAACAGAAGGACCTGCTGGCTACGCTCACGAAGATGGTGGAGTCGGAGCAGGATGCGTTGAAGCATCATAAGACCAGGAAGGAGGCGATCTATGCGGCAATGGACCGGTTCTACAAGGGGGATATCGCGCAGGAATTCGTGCGGGGTTGTCAGGAGCAGGGTGGGTTGATCACGATGGAGGATCTGGCCGCCTGGAAGCCCATCGAGGAAGAGCCGTTGCATACGGATTATAAGGGCGTCGAGGTCTATAAGCTGCAGCAGTGGACGCAGGGGCCATCGATGCTGCAGGCTTTGAATATCCTCGAAAATTTCGATCTGAAGGGTATGGGGTATAACAGCAGCAGGTATATCAATACGGTATATCAGGCGATGAGTCTGGCATTTGCCGACAGGGACTTCTATTACGGAGACCCCTATGTGCAAAGTGGACAGCCGATGAAGGGACTGTTGAGCAAGGAGTACGCTAAGGAGCGCGCTAAGCTCATCGACCCGGATCGCAATAATATGACGATAGCGCCGGGTGATCCGTATCCCTACCAGGGTGGAACGAATCCGTGGACCGACCTGCTGAAGCAGCGGGCCGAGACCTTTGGCGGGCAGGCGCGTGCTGGCAGCGGCGGACGTTCCACCGGTGGGGCCATGAATTCTACATCGGCTGTTGTGCCGGCAGGGGACCTGGCGTTCGATCATACGCTGGCGGGTGGTCCGGTGAATGAGGCGCTCTATCATGACCGGCTTTGGCGTGGTACGACGAGCATCGAGGCTGCGGATAAGGATGGATGGGTGATCTCGGTGACACCTAGCGGGGGGTGGCCGCCGTCCGTAATT
>JAICXX010000209.1 GCA_025934485.1 Chitinophagaceae bacterium | reverse complement strand
GGGTGGCTCGGCGGGGGGTGCTGGTGCTTCGGCGGGGGGTGCTTCGGCGGGTGCCGGGCGTGGTGGCAACCGGTTTGGCATCGGGGCCAAGGCCTATGTCTTTGCGGGCGGCAAGATGCAATATCAGCAACTGATGCTCACGCGGGGATTCGAGTCTTCCGTGGAACCGCGGCTGCATTTTGGGTTGGGTGACGCGGCGGTGGCCGACAGCGTGCTGATCGTTTGGCCGGGTGGGAAATGGCAACTGCTTCGACAGGTCGCCGCGGACAAGCCGCTGGTAGTCCGGGAGAGGGATGCGGCGCCGGGATTTGTTTATGATCGATGGTTTCCGCGAAGGGAGACGCCGCTGGTAGATGTAAGCGCGGAGGTGAAGCTGGGCTGGCGGCACCGGGAAGATAGCTTTGACGATTTTAAGCAACAATACCTGATCCCGCACCAGGAATCGACACGCGGGCCGAAACTGGCCGTTGCCGATGTCAACCACGATGGGCTCGACGACCTTTTTGTTTGTGGCGCTCGCGGGCAGGCGGGTGCATTGTTCATCCAGACTGCGCGTGGTTCCTTCGTGCGTGCGGATAGCGGTGTGTTTGCCCGTAATGCGGGTAGCGAGGGAGTGGACGCGGTGTTTTTCGATGCCAATGGGGATGGCTATGCGGACCTGTATGTCGTGAGCGGTGGCAACGAGGCGCCGGATGGGGACTCTTCGTTGCGCGACCATTTCTATCTGAACGATGGCAAGGGACACTTTAAAGAATGTATGGATTGTGTGCCGCGGTTGCTGACGAATAAATCCTGTGTCGCTGCCGCGGATGTCAACGGAGACGGCTATATAGACCTTTTTATAGGTGGGTTGACGAGTGCGGGAAAATATGGCGTTACCGACCAGCCCTGTGAGCTGCTTATCAACGACGGGCATGGACATTTTACGGCTGCGGGCGGTGGTTCCGCGAAGGCCGGAGGGGGCGCTGCGGGCGGTGAGGTATTGCCTTTGCAGCAACGCGCCATCGTGACATCGGCGGCATTTGCCGATCTCGACGGGGACGGCCGGCCGGACCTCGTAGTCGCCGGCGAATGGATGGGTGTGAAGATCTTTTACAACCGCGGCGGGGTTTTCCGGGAGCAGGAGATCGGCGGTTCCAGCGGGCTCTGGCAAACCGTGGCGATCGCGGATGTCGACGGAGATGGCCGGCCCGATATCCTGGCGGGAAACTGGGGACACAATTCCAAGCTGTATGCCGGTAAGGATGGCCCGCTGAAACTATATGTCAAGGATTTCGAGAGCTCGGGAATCGATGAGCAACTGCTGACCTATCGTGTCGGCGGAGTGGAATACCCCTTCTATGGGAAGGACCAGCTCGAGTTGGCATTGCCGCTGTTGAAACACAGCAAGCTGCGTTATGACGAAGTCGCGGGGAAGCCCGTGCAGAATCTTTTTGGCGCCATGCTCGATGGCTCGCGGGCGTTTACCGCAGAGATGTTGGGGTCGACGTGTTTTCTCAACGACGGCAAGGGTGGCTTTACCCCGGTGGAATTGCCCTGGCCGTTACAGCTGTCGCCGGTGTTTGCCTTTGCAGCCATAGATAGTGTAAGCTGGCTGGCGGCGGGTAATTTCTATGGGGTGCAGCCTTATGAGGGGCGGTATGATGCGATGAATCCTACGGTGTTTATGCGTGACCCCGCGGCAGGCCGGGGGCATGGCGGAACGGCGCCGGTGCGGGTTGCCTATGAGCTGCCGGCGATCGGCGGGGAAGTCCGGGATGCGAAATGGGTCAGGGGCGCGCACGGGACGCGGACGCTGGTACTCGCGCGGAATAACGCGGAGTTGGTGTTTCTGCGGGCGAAAAACTAGTTGTGGTTAATTCTTCGAATTTCCGAAATTAAGTGCTAAATTTGCATAATAAATGCAAAATTTAGGGTTATGATCCTCAATTTTTCGGTGAAGAACTTCAAATCGTTCAAAGCGGAGGCGCAGTTTTCAATGGAAGCGTCTTCCTTGCGCGAAGCCTGGACGCTGCCGAAGGCCGCATTGATCGAACCGGCGGAAGGTTTGAAGATACTTCCTGCGGCGGCGATCTATGGGGCGAACGCCAGTGGAAAGTCCAACTTGTTCCTGGCGATGATGACGATGCGTTGGTTTATCCAGACCTCACTGGCCAGGGAAAATGTATTGAATAAAATACCCGTTGAACCCTTCCAGCTATCACCAGATACCCAAAAAGAACCCACTGAGTTTGAGATCAGTTTTTTAAAGGATAACAGTCTATTCCGATACGGTTTTGTGGCCAACAGCGACATGGTGCTCGAGGAATGGTTGCATGTCAAGGAACTGAAAAAAAGGAACAAGGAAAAAGAGGTCTTCTATCGGGAAAAGGATTCGTTTTATTTTCACCCCCAGCTTTTTTCAAAAGGAAAGGTTATGGTGGATAGCGACCTCATCAAGGACTCAGTGCTCGTCCTCACGCTCGGTTATCAGTTGAATGACGAGATTGCGAGATCGGCCATGGAATGGTTTGTAGGGTTCAATACGCTAACCGGCAACCGGGATCATGAGTACAAGGAGTTCTCCTACCAGCAGATACAGGAGAAGACGGAGATCGAAAAGGAAATGCAGGAGTTGATCCGGTTGGCCGATATTGGGATCAAGAATCTTTCTACTGGCGTTGTCATGGATAGGCCAGCCATTTTTACGCACCACGACGTATATGATGAAAAAGGGAATGTGGTGGGCGAAGCTACCTTCCTTCTTGATTCGCAGCAATCGGAAGGGACCCAAAAGTTTTTTCACCTCCTCGGCCCGATCCTGTGGTCACTAAAATATGGGAATGTCCTGTTTGTCGATGAAATGGACACGCGATTGCATCCGAATCTGATGGAAAAGATGGTGGAACTATTCCAGGATCAACGTATCAATACGAACCATGCCCAACTGATTTTTACCACGCACAATACGAACCTGATGGATGCGCAGCTTCTGCGCCGCGACCAGGTCTGGATCACGGAAAAGGACCGCTTCGGCGCTACTCATTTGTATTCGATCGCAGAATACAAGAAAGGCAAAGGTACGCCGCGTAATAAAGAAGCCATCGAGACGAACTATATCGAGGGCAAATATGGCGGTGTGCCTTTTTTGGGCAATTGGGAGAACTATATCGAATCGAAAAAAGATGAGCAGGCAGCAGCGGGCGACCAATAAATCGGGCAGCCGGGCAAGAGGCTCGAGACCGCTACGAGATAGCTTCCTGATCTTCTGTCAGGGGCAAACCGAAATGGGCTATTTCAACTCTTTCCGAAAACGGGCGAAGTTTATCGGCGGCGGCGATGCCCTCGGCACAGTGGACAATGCGATCGCCTATAAAAACAACCAGGAAAAGGAATATGACCAGTATTGGGTCGTATTCGACAAAGACGAAACCACCCATGAAAACTTCAACACTGCAGTCCAGCGCGCCGGGCAAAACGGTATCCGGGTTGCGTGGAGTAATCAGGCCTTTGAGTGCTGGATCATCATGCATTTTCGGGATCTCCGCCATGTCTGTCATCGCAATACCTATGAGACTTTGATAAGGCCGCATTTGCCCTGGTACAGCACGGAAGATAAGGGCGAGGAGCAGGGGAGAAGATTCTTCCAAACGACCCACCGGCTCCTTCAAACGGCTATTCAAAATGCGCGCGCCGGGCATGATTCTTTTCAAACACATATTGCCCCGGCTCACCGCGAAACAGTTAGCAAGATCTACGAATTGGCGGAGGCGATACAAGCCAATTCCGAATTTTTAAATGATCGGGCGGGGCATCAGAATGATGCCTGATCAAACCGTCTGATGCACCTTGGGCAAAGAGACCTTGAGGGTGCAGCCGTCACCATGGCCGGAGATGATCCGGAGGTCGCCATCATGGAGCCGCACCCGGCTGAGCATATTGTTGATCCCTACGCCTGCGCTTTTCGTGTGAGGATCGAAGCCGTGGCCGTCGTCGGTGATTTGGAGGTAAATCCGTTCGTCGGTTTCATTGAGCTCGATGTCCACTTTAGTGGCGCCGGCATGTTTGATAATATTGTTGAGCTGTTCCTGGACGATGCGGTAGAGGGTGAGCTGCTGGTTTTCCTCGATCTCTTTTTCGCCGAGCTCCTGGTATTTGAAATTGATGGTAAAGGGTTTGACGATCCTGATGCGTTCGATGAGTGTATCGAGGGCGGCGATAAGCCCATCTTCTTTAAAGGAAGGAGGTATCAGGACCTGCGAGATCTTCCTGATCTCGCTGATACAGGAATCGATGAGGCAGAGGCTTTGCTGCAGCAACGCGGGCGAGCCGTCGTCCTCGCCTTCCAGCTGCATAGAGACATACATCCGGATGACCGAGAGTATCTGGTTGATATTGTCATGTAGCTCCTTTCCGATCTCGGCCCGTTCTTTTTCCTGGCCCTGGACGGTGGCTTTCCCCAGCATTTGCTGATAACGCGCCCGCTCTTTCACCATGCGTCTTTTGATTTCGAGCTTTTCCCTGCGATCCCGGGATTCCTGCAATGCCCGGTTGATCTTCGGTACGATGGTGAATAGTTTGTCTTTCGGCACATAATCGGTGACGCCGTTCTTTATGAGCTCCACCGCGTTCTCTTCGCCGATGGCGCCCGACACGATGATGAAGGGTATATCCGGGTGCAACCTTTGTTTTATCCAAAAGGCTTTCTGGGCATCGAAAGAGGGAAGGTTGTAGTCCGAAAGAATGATGTCCGGCTTGAAGTTCGTCAATGCAGCTTCGTACTCTGCTTTGGATTGCACCAGCGTGTGTTCATATTCGAATTCATTTTTCCGGAGCTCATACCTGAGCAGATCGATATCCACGGGGTCGTCTTCTACAATTAAGATCTTTACCATAGTGTACAAGTTTAAGTATTGTTTGGTGATTGATTGAGCAGCACCCAGTATATTCCAAGACCGGCGATCGCCTGCTGGAACCCATCGAAGTCCACCGGCTTGACGATATAGCTGTTAGCTCCCAAATTATACGTTTCGAGGATGTCCCTTTCTTCCTTGGATGAGGTGAGCAGGACTACCGGGATGATCCGGGTGGCGGCATCCGCCTTGAGTCTTTTGAGCACTTCGATTCCATCCAGCTTGGGCATTTTGATATCCAGCAATATCAATTTGGGCGTATCGCCGGTTTTGCGGGCGGCGAAGGCGCCCTTGCCAAAAAAGTAATCCATCGCCTCTTCTCCATCGTTCAAATGGAGGATCGTACCTGCGACGCCACCTTTTTGCAGGGCGCGGATGGTAAGCTCGGCGTCGTGGCGGTTATCTTCTACGAGGATGATATTGGCTATGGTTGGTTCCATGTGTTGTTTTATCTGGCGGACGCCCGGTCCCAGGGTAATGAAAAATAAAATGTTGCGCCTTCACCGGGTTCGCCCTTCGCCCATACTTTTCCGCCGTGTCTCGAAACGATCCGGTGTACGATGGCGAGGCCCACGCCTGTACCCTCGAAGTCCTCGTCGCGATGGAGCCGCTGGAATACGCCGAATAATTTTCCGGCATATTCCATATTGAAGCCCACCCCGTTATCCTGCACGTAGTAGCCGGATTCGCGGTTGGCCGTTTCCGGCAGGCTGCCGATGGTGATCCTTGGCAGGGCGGTTTTTGAAGAATATTTAAGCGCGTTGGAGATCAGGTTGATCCAGACTTGCCGGAGGAGGGAGCGGTCTCCATAGGCAGGGCGCAGGTCGTGCACCTCGATGGTGGCGCGCCCGGTGAGGGGGCCTGCCAGTTCCCGCAGCACCTCGCCGACGAGGTCCGCGATGCTGAGCGGGGATCTTTGCAGCTCTTTGCGGCCCAAACGGGAGAAAGCAAGCAGGTCATCTATCAGCATGCCCATTCGCCTGGCGTTGTAGCGGATATTGCCCAGGAGCCGGCGCCCTTCCTCGTCGAGCACCTGCTGGAAATCTTCCTCTAGCATGTGTGAATAGCCGTTCAAAGCTCTCAAAGGGGCCCGCAGGTCGTGCGAGACGGAATACGAAAAAGATTCCAGCTCTTTGTTCGCCTGGCTCGCTTCGGCGAGCGCCTTTTCGATTTCTCGTTTAGCCTGTTTCTCCGCCGTGATATCCCTTTCCGTGATGGCAATGGACCGGAGGTTGTTTTCGGCATCCAGCACCACCGAAGCGGAGAACAGTACGTCTATGATATCGCCTTTTTTAGTGATGCGGGTGGTCTCGACGGACCGGACTTCCGCTCCTTCAAGCAGGCTGTTAAAAAGCTCCTGTGCCTCTGCCAGCAAAGGACCCGGAACGATATTCCAGAGCTTCATTTTAAGGGCTTCTTTTTCCGTGAATCCATAGATCTTTTCCGCACCCCTGTTCCAGGATATTATGCCGCCATCGGCATCGTGGAGATAGATCGCATCGTTCGATTGCCGTACGACCGCGGCGAGACAATTTTTGATCTCTTCCGCTTCGCGGGCGCCCGTGATATCCCTTGCGCCGGCGAACCATTGACCATTGCGGCTGATCACATTCCAGCTTAGCAGCCTGGTAGACCGGTCCTTAACCCAGATGTCTGTTTCGAAGGAGAAGTGTTCTTGATTTTCGCGGCTTAGCTGCTGTATCCGCTGTCTATGCTGCTCATCGAGATAGAAAAGCAGGGACGTGCCTTTGAGCTCTTCCGGCGAGTAGCCTAAGATCCGGGTTGCTGCGGGGTTGACCTCTTCGAATTTTAACGACCGGGCATCGAGACTACAGATGAGATCGGTAGAACTATCGATGAGCAACGCATATTTTTCGAGCAGTGCATTTTTTTGTGCCAGCTCTTTTTTTTGCCAATACTGCAGCAGCAGCGCGGATACCCTGGCTTTCGTGACAGCGGCATCCAGCGGCTTATACAGGTAGTCTATGATGCCGGTGGCGGGAGGCGGTTCCACCGGGGCTTTTTCGTCGGAGACGAAGATGATGGGGATGTCCCGGGTCCGCCTATTGGTTTTCAGTATCAGGGCTATCTCGGGCCCCTGGTTGCCGGGGAGCTGTACGTCGAGCAGGATAAGATCGAATTCCTTGTCAAGTGCTGTCTTGAGGGCATCCTTGGCATTGGTTGCGCTGGTAATACCGCGATCCGGGGCGGACAGCATCTGTTCCAGATAGACGGCATTGCGGGCATTGGCGTCTATTACAAGAATTTGTGCTTTTTTACCTATGGCTATCGCTTCCATGTACTATCAGGCTTCTTTGATAAAAATTTTTTCTTTTTTGTTTATCTCGGCGAATTGGCTGTTCTTATCCGAAAAAAGCAGGGTCTCCTTGCTCCCGAGCGCGAGTATGCCGAAGGGGCATAGGCTTTCATAAAAAAGATGGATGACACGGTTTTGCAGGCTCTGGTTGAAATAAATGAGCACATTGCGGCAAAGGATCAACTGGAACTCATTGAACGATTGGTCCGTGGTAAGGTTGTGAACGGAGAATACGGTGTGTTCGCGGAGCGTTTTGTCTATGAGCACCGCATCGTATTTCGCCAGGTAATAATCGGAGAAACTGGTGTTACCGCCGCTTTTGAGATAATTGCCCGTATACTCCGGCATGTGCTCTATGGGGAATATCCCCGACCTTGCTTTTTGAAGTGAGCGTTGGTTGATATCCGTTGCATAGATCAGCGATCTGCCGAGCAGGCCTTCCTCTTTCAGGAGGATCGCCAGCGAATAGGCCTCTTCGCCGGTAGCGCACCCGGCTATCCAGATCTTGATGAGGGGATAGGTCGCGAGCCTGGGCGCTACTTTTTCGCGCAGGCATTTAAAAAAAGCGGGATCGCGGAACATGGCGGTTACCGTTACGGAGACCTCCTGTACAAATTGTTCGAACAGCTCGTCGTCCCGGAGAATGGCCTTTGCCAGGCTATCGAGGCTGGTGATGCGCCGGGCGTCCATAAAATGGGTGATACGCCGCTGCAAGGAGCTTTCGGAGTATTCGGTAAAGTCGTAGCCGTATACCAGCCGGATGGATGCCAGCAATTGTCTAAAGGACGTATCGTCGATATTTTTGCTTGTTATCATGGATTAGTGATAAAGCCATACCCTCATGAGGGATAGCAGCTGGTCGATATTGATGGGTTTGGCGATATAATCGGACATCCCGGCGTCGAGACATTTCTCGCGGTCCCCCTTCATGGCCTTGGCGGTGAGGGCGATTATGGGTATCCTGGCGCCTTTGGAACTTTTGCGGATCTCCCTGGTCGCTTCGTACCCGTCCATTTCGGGCATCATCACATCCATCAGGATGATGTCAAAGTCCGCGTTTCCTGCGAAAGCCTTCACGGCGGACGCTCCGTTCTCGGCCGTCGTACAATGCATGCCCTCGTCTTCGAGCACATTGGTGAGGGAGTAGATGTTCCGCATATCATCGTCCACTACGAGGACTTTTTTGCCCCTAAGGACTTCGTCGGTCCGGTGCAGTTTCCGGATGATCTGTTGTTTTTCCCTGGGGAGGCGGGATTCCACGCGATGGAGGAAGAGGGTGGTCTCATCGAGCAGCCGTTCCCGGGAGTCGGCGGTTTTCAGCACCACGGTGCTGGCCAGCTTGTCAAGCCGGCGGGATTCTTCCTTGGTGAGATCCCTTCCCGTATAGACAATAATGGGAGTCCGGCGGAGCCGGCCGCTGTCGCGCATCTTTTCCAACAGCTCGAAACCGCTCATATCGGGAAGACCGAGGTCGATGATGATACAGTCGAAGTCTTCCTCTTTCATGAGGGTGAAGGCTTCCATTCCGGTGAAGCTGGAGAAAGAGTTTACATCGTTGTTGCCGATGAGCTCCCGGATGGCCTGGTTTTGCAGCTTGTTGTCTTCCACGATCAGCAGCTTCCTGACCTTGCGTTTTGTAAACTCTTCCATGCGTGTAAAAATGCCTCTCAGGTCATCGGTGGAAACGGGTTTTTTGATGAAATCGAAGGCGCCCAGCTCAAGCCCTTCCATGGCCCGGTCGTAGCCCGATAACACCTGCACGGGAATATGCCGGAGACCGGGGTCGTTCTTGAGCTGGCGGAGGACGTCGGCCCCGTCGAGCACGGGCAGCTTCATATCCAGGATGATGGCGTCCGGTTTGTAAAATCTGGCGAGGCTGAGGCCGGCATTGCCCTGGTGGGCCACGATGCCTTTACATCCTCTCTCGTGAGCGAAATCCAGCAGTATCCTGGCGAATTCGGGGTCGTCCTCGATGATGAGGACCAGGCGGTCGTTATCCAGGATAGACTCTCTATCGTCGTGCAGGGAAGTCTGTGGCGGAGGAGGGGGACTGCTGCCGCGGGAGGCGGTGGTGCCTTTGCCGGGGCCGGCTGCGGGCGTTACCGGGGCAGGGCTTTCGGGAATGAGGGCGGGGGAGGCGGCCTTGTTGGGGGCCGTGAAAGCCGGAGCCGCTTCCGATCGCGATGCGTCAAACGCGAGGGGCAGGTGGAGGGTAAAGGAGCTGCCTTTGCCTTCTTCGCTTTGCATGGTGATGGCTCCGCCCAATGCATGGGCCAGCTCGCGGCTTATCGAGAGCCCCAGACCCGTACCGCCGTACTTGCGTTTGGTGGAGCCGTCTGCCTGCTGAAAGGCCTCGAAGATGATGTCCCGCTTGTTTTGAGGAATGCCGATGCCGGTATCGGTAACGGAGAAGTTTATACCGGCGGCCGGTTCATGGGCGCCGGATGCAGCGGGGCTATAGGTCATGCCTATGTCAAGACGGACCTTGCCGTTCTTCCCGGTAAACTTGAAAGCATTGGAAAGCAGGTTTCGTAGGATCTGTTCCAGCCGTTGGCTATCCGTGAAAAGGGTATGGCCCGACAGCCCTTCTTCCCGCAGGAGATCGAAACCGATCCCGCGTTCTGCGGCGATGGGGGCAAACATAGCCCGCATGCGCTTTTCAACTTCGCCAAGATCGACGGGACCGATCTCCAGTTCCATTTTTCCGGCTTCCACCTTGGAAAGATCGAGTATCTCGTTGATGAGGCTTAGCAGGTCCGTGCCGCTGGTGCGGATATTTTTGGCATGCTCGATTTCTTTTTCGCCGAGATTGCCGCTTTTGTTTTCTCCAAGCAGCTGTGCGAGGATGAGGATGCTGTTGAGCGGTGTTCTGAGCTCATGCGACATGTTG
>JAICXX010000298.1 GCA_025934485.1 Chitinophagaceae bacterium | reverse complement strand
CCTTACAACGGTGCACAGGATATGGTCGTCTGGCACCTCGACGCCACCGGTAACCTGCTCTGGGTGAAAACAGACAGCAGCACACTCTGGCAGCAATGGAACGGCTACATGTTCGTGACCTCGATGATCCAGGACCTGGCAGGAAATATCTACCTCGCCGGCGACATGGACGCCTATGACTCCCGTACCTCACACACTTTCGTCCTCGAGATGGACCCCAGCGGAAATATTTTGTGGGACCAAAGCTTTGCGAACAGGCTGGGGGAATGCTACGGTATGTTCTGGGTCGGCAACCAGCTCTCGTTAGTAGGACTAACCTACGACGATTATAACAGCAGCTATCTCTGGAACATGCGGGTCGATCCGGCCTCCGGCAATATGCTATCGCTAAAGGCCTGCCAGACCTTCGACCCCGCCAATCCAAACTTCCAATACGGGATGTTCTTTGGCCGCGGAAGCGCCAAACTGCTATCCAATGGCAATATCAGCGTCGCCGGCACCGCCTTCTCCGACGCCATCCAGACAACCAATATCATCCACGGGGTGGTAGCGGAATTCGACCCTGATTTCAATTTCCTGCAAGGCTGGATGGTCAAAAGCAATGTTCAATCCAATTTCGACAACACCGTTTTCACGCAGCATCCCAACGGCCGCATTTCCTATACCTATTTCCATTACATCACGAGCTACGACGGCGACATCGACTATGGCGCGATCGAGAACGGACAGATCGTCAAAGAACGCATCCTCCACCAGCGCAACCGCGCCGACGTCTGGAATTCGAATTTCCTGAATCTCGCCCCGGATGAAGACATTATCCTCGAAATGTTTTCAACTCCCACGCCCGGAACCGAAGGAGACGAATTCGTTCGGTTACACGACAGCGATACCAGCAGCGTGTGCAGCGGCCATGACTCCGCCGCCTGTTGGGTCGAGCCTCTCGGGTACAAGTCCTATAGCAACCCTTACTGGACGGGCGTTTATAGCAACACGTTCCGAATCCCACCGCATACGATGCCCGCGCCGGTCGACGGCACTCCTGGGCAGACCGCGGCTTGCCGTGCCCTCGCCAGCTGTAATACCATTCAGCTGGTGGCGGATCAGTCCCAGGTCTGCGCGGGCTCTCCGGTAACCTTTACCCTGCTCAGGAACCCCGGCTGCGGTGCCTCACCCGTGTGGACCTTCGATACGACGAATATCCAGACCATCGCAACGCCATCCGACACGACGCTCCAGCTCACCTACCGCGACCACTTCCGGGGTAACATCACCGCCACCATGACGGGTACCTGTAGCAACCTCAGCGAAGCACAACCGCTCACTGTGTTACCCGCGGCAGCAGGCATTACCCTCGACGCTCCAACCTATCTCTGTCCGGACAGCGCCCTGACGCTCCGGCCCCAGAGCGGCTATACCAACTATACCTGGCAGGATGGGTCCACCGCCGACACCCTCCTCGTCACGACGCCTGGTACCTATACCGTCTCGGCGGCCACTACCTGCGGCACACCCCCGAGCACAAGCGTGACCATTCAGCAGGCACCGATAGGCCCGTTCTCCGCCGGTGCGGATGCCACCGCCTGTCTCGGCACGCCCGTAACCCTTCAGGCGACAAATGGTTTTCAAAACTATTCATGGACAAACGCAAGCGGCGGCAGCATCATCACCGCGCAGGACATCACCGTCACGCCGCCGTCGAGCACGCAGTATATCGCCGAGGCCAAGACCTCATTGGGCTGTGGCGTAAAAAGCTCGGTCGGCGTCACCGTCACGCAGCCATTGCCAGTGAAGCTGGGCGACGATACCAGTTTTTGTATGGGCGACAGTATCCTGCTGGACGCGGGCGCCGGATTTGAAAATTATCTATGGAACAACGGTGCAACAACGCAGACCATCGTAGCGAATCAAGCCGGTGCCTACTCGGTAAAAGCATTGTCACCCAATGGCTGCTACGGCGGCGATACTATGCAAGTGGTACAGACCTATCCGCTGCCAAAACCCAAACTCAACCCGGATGATTGGCTTTGCGCTGGCGTCAGCCGGGTGTTGGCCGCCGGTTCAGGCTATAGCAGTTATCTGTGGCAGGACGGCAGCATGCAGCCCACCCTGCAAATCGATACCACCGGCATGTATTGGGTGCAGGTAGTGGACGGCAATGGTTGTACCGGGCGCGATACTGTTTCTATCGTCAATATCATCGGGAACCCTACGGGCTTCCTGGTACCGGATACCGTGGTCTGCGGTGGCTATCCCAACACCATTACGGCTGCGCTCGGCTATATCTCCTACAACTGGAGCAACGGCGCCAATACACAGGCGATCACGGTCAAACAAGCGGGCGATCTTTCGCTTACGGTGACCGACGAATTCGGTTGTTCCGGCACCGAAGAAATATCGATCACCACAAAACAATGTCTCTTCGGTATCTATTTCTCCAATGCCTTTACGCCTAATGGGGCCAGCAACACCGTCTATCGTCCCTATGTGCTGGGCGATATGATGCATTATCATTTTCAGATCTTCAACCGTTGGGGTCAAATGGTCTTCGAAACGGAAGACTACACCCGCGGCTGGGACGGAAACGTCGGCGGCACCCCTCAGCCGGCCGCTACGTTTGTCTGGGTATGCCAATATCAATTCGCCGGCGAATCGCCAAAGATCGAAAAAGGCACGCTGATGATCATTCGGTAATTCCCCTATCTTTATATATGACCTTCCCGCTCGACCTGCATTTGGGCCACGAGACGATAAGCATGCACCTGCTTTTCGAAACCCTGGCCTTCTTCCTCGGTTTCCGCTATTTCCTGTACCTGCGAAAAAAACACCCCGATCCCATTCCCGAAACGCACCGCATCTGGATCATCATCGGCGCCACCTTTGGCGCATTCTTTTTCTCCCGGCTGGTCGGCGCCCTCGAAAACCCACCGACCCTCCTGCATTCGCAACACCCGCTGCTCTATCTCTATGCCAATAAAACCATCGTCGGCGCCCTGCTTGGCGGGCTCCTCTGTGTCGAGCTCACCAAGAAATTGCTGAAAGAAAAACAGTCATCCGGCGATCTCTTCACCTATCCCCTGATCCTCGCGATGATCATCGGGCGTATCGGCTGCTTTACCAGCGGTCTCACGGAAGAGACCTATGGCAACCCCACAAGCCTCTTCACCGGCATCGACCTCGGTGGCGGCGTCCGGCGGCATCCGGTGACGATCTACGAAATCGTCTTCTTAATAATACTCTGGCTAACCCTGCGTACCCTCGAAAGCCGAAAGCCCCTAAAAAGCGGCTACCGCTTCCAGTACTTTATGATCGCCTACCTTACCTTCCGTTTTCTCCTGGATTTTATAAAACCACATTATAGCTGGGCAATCGGCCTGAGCAGCATCCAACTCTGCTGTCTGCTCGGGCTACTCTACTATAAAAACACGATATGGAAAATACCCGAAACTATATCTATTACGACCATACCATAAGCCTCTGCATCGTTTGCCACAAACAGATCAGCGCCAAGATCATCTTCGAGGAAGGCAAGGTCTATCTCACGAAGACCTGCAAGGAACATGGCTTTCAGAAAGTGATGATCGCCACGGATATCGAATATTACAAACACATCCGGAATTACAACAAGGCCAGCGAATACCCCCGGAAACCGCACACCGCCACGATCCATGGCTGTCCCTATGACTGCGGCATCTGTCCCGATCACGAACAACATAGCTGTCTCACCCTCATCGAAGTCACGGAAAGATGTAATCTCACCTGCCCCACCTGTTACGCCAGCTCCTCCCCAACGCATGGACGGCATCGTACGTTACAAGAGATCGAAATCATGCTCGACGCCATCGTCGCCAGCGAGGGCTCGCCCGACGTCGTCCAGCTCAGCGGCGGCGAGCCTACCATCCATCCCGCTTTCTTCGCTATCCTCGACCTGGCCAAGACGCGGCCGATCAAACACCTGATGGTGAATACAAATGGTATCCGGATCGCCAACGATCGGGACTTCGTACAAAAGCTGGCCACCTATATGCCGGACTTCGAAGTCTATCTGCAATTCGACTCGTTCAAACCCGAAGCCCTGCAGCGTCTCCGAGGCCGCGATCTCACCGACGTAAGAAAAAAGGCCCTCGGGCATCTCAATGAGTTCAATCTCTCCACCACCCTCGTGGTCACCCTGGAACGGGGGGTCAACGACGACGAGATCGGGACGATCATCGATTTCGCCCTGCAACAACCCTGTGTTCGCGGCGTCACCTTTCAGCCTACGCAGATCAGCGGCCGGCTCGAGCACTTCGATCCCGCCACGGGCAAGCTTACTCCTACCGAAGTGCGCCAAAAGATCCTGGAGCAGTCTACCGTCTTTCAACCAAACGATCTCATACCCGTCCCCTGCAATCCCGATGCCCTCACGATGGCCTATGCCCTCAAGCTGGCCGGTCATGTCCAACCGTTGACCCGGCTCATCGACCCCGAGCTGTTGCTAAATTCGAGCAAGAACACCATCGTATACGAGCAGGACCCCGCCCTCCACAGTTATGTCATGAAGATGTTCAGCACCGGTAATTCCCCCCTTTCCGCGAGCGAAACTTTTAACCAGCTCCTCTGTTGCCTGCCACAGGTGTTTGCCGAAGGACTCACCTACAACAATCTCTTCCGCATCATCATCATGAATTTCATGGACGCCTATGATTTCGACGTCCGCGCCATAAAAAAATCCTGCGTCCATATCGTAGACCCGGACGGCAGGATCATTCCCTTCGAAACCATGAATTTATTTTATCGCCCCGAATTCCGCGAAAAATTGGAAAACCTCAGACAACACACCATATGAAGCTCCTAAAATCAGTCGCCGGGATAAACATCATAGGCCTCCTGCTTTACTTAATACTCATCCGGTTATTCTACGGCCACGACGCCCTAAACGCCATGATTGTCTCGGCCGTCGCCATTGGTTTGCACGTCGTCATATGCGTCCTGCTCTCCGTGGTGTTTTTCCTGCAAAAAGACAAAGAATTCGGTCGTTCCTGGCTCGGCGCCGCCGGCCTCGTACTGCTCATAGGCTTCTCGGTGTGTTTAGGCAACACGGCCATATAGGTAGACCCTACTTCCGGCCATACCGCTTCCGCACAAAACCATACACCTTCTTGTCCTCTTCGGTCACCGGATGAGCCAAGGCCAGATACCGCCGGAAATATACCCGCGCCCGCGCCAGATCATGCAACTCCGTCTCACAGATGCGGCCGCAAGTGTACAACGCGAGCGGGTCCTTAAAAAGATAGAAAGCCGTATCATAATGCGCCACGGCGAGGCGATATTGGCGTGTCGACTCGAAGTTGTCGCCGAGATCATCATAATACCATTCGGCCGTT
>JAICXX010000169.1 GCA_025934485.1 Chitinophagaceae bacterium | reverse complement strand
GCGTATCCTGCCTGAGGGTTGGGTCAAATGGACGACCACGGGGACATCCTATGGCGCTTTATGGTGGTTGAACCGGGCCGATGGCGGAGTCCGGCGGCACCCTCATATACCGGCTGATTGTTCTGCATGCGAGGGTTATGAGGGGCAGTATGTATGGGTGGTGCCCGGCGACGATCTCGTGGTCGTGAGGCTGGCGATGGAGCATGGGCGGCGGTTGAAGCCGGACGTGTTTTTGCCGGGAATAATTAAGGCCTTATAATAGACGCCTTCGGCGTCGCCACGCTGCGCGCCCGCTAATGTCTGTCCTTCGGACTAATTCGCGTCCCGCGAATTACAAAAAGCCGACCAGGATAGCTGCCGAAAAAATCGGAGTATCCCAGCCGGCATGGGTCGGGGTATAATTTCTTTGGCAGAGATTTCTTAGAGAAAGATAAGTGTTTTTTCTATTTAAAGGGCAATGCGGCGTCCTTCTTTTGCGGACCGGGAAGCGGCGTCGAGAATGCGGACGACGATGAGGTTGTTGGAGAGGGAGGAAAGGTCGTCGTCGGAATTGATCTTTCCGCTAAGGACGTCCTGCAGGTAGGTAATATTATCCCGGTAAGTCGCGGGGTGGACAGGAATGCTGTCATAAGACTTTTTCGTTCTTTCGAGCAGTACTTTGTCATTAAGCGCGTGCAGGTAACCGCTCACGCCGAATACTTCCCAATCTTTAATGCTGAAGGGCCAGTTCCAGGAGGCTTCGATGATGCCGGTGGCGTCGGGATATTCGAGGAGGATGGTAGCGTCGTCGTCTACTTTGGGATAGACGTTGGGCTTGATGTGGTGAGTGATGGCGGTCACGGAGATGGGGGCTTTGTTCTTCATAAGCCAGGTCATAAGATTGGCGCCGTAGCAACCGAAATCGCGGATGGCGCCGCCGCCATTCTTTACGGGGTCGGTGAGCCAGTTGAGGAAATCCGGGCTGCAGCCGATCTCTTTGGGTCCTTCGTGGCCATCGTGTACGATCATTTTGCGGGGAGCGCCGATGGCACCCGAGTTTACCATTTCATAGATCTGCTGGTTCGTATCGTACCAGGTGGTCTCGTAGTTGACGAGCACGTGGATATGGTATTGTTGTACGAGGGCGGCAATCCGATCGGCGTCTTTTACGGTGGTGGCGAGGGGTTTCTCGACCATCACGG
Organism: Chitinophagaceae bacterium; assembly: GCA_025934485.1. GTDB lineage: Bacteria > Bacteroidota > Bacteroidia > Chitinophagales > Chitinophagaceae > Puia. The sequence goes on along the minus strand of JAICXX010000169.1, from coordinate 11,661 downwards.
AGATGCCTTTGGGGGCACAGATCTCGACTACGCCGAGGTGCTCGGAGATGGCGTTGTAGGCCAGCACGGCATCGGGATGGGTATGCGCAATGAGGGTGGGAAGATCGTTATAGAACAAGGAGTCGGGGAGATTATAACTTTTTTTATAGCGTGCGATGAGCTGTGGGTCCGATTCGGCGATGCCGGCGATGATCACTTCACCGCTTTTGAACTGGTGCATGATGTTATGGACGTGATCATGGGTTAGTCCGGCGACCCCTACCCGTAGAATTTTTTGCCCGGAAGCGGCGGTAACGGAGGCGGAGAAAAGCAGGATGGCAAAAAGTTTGCAGAGCAGAGGCCGGGCTTCGAACAAATCGCTGATTTTCATATCGCTGAGGGAGAAGTTAAAATGAGATTAACAAAAAGTTTGCAAGAATATAGGGAATATTAGTAATCCCGGCTACAATCTTGTATTCTATATACCGACAAATGTAGTATTCGTTCATTAATAATCTACTATATGAAGAAAGCCATTGTATCACTCACTTTATTGTTAGCCTTGGGTTTGGGGGCTAGTGGGGTGAATGCGCAAGTCAGCGTCGGAATCTCGGTGCGGATTGCACCGCCAGCTATACCAGTTTATGAGCAGCCACCTTGTCCGGTGGATGGATACCTGTGGGTCCCGGGTTACTGGGCCTGGGATGATGAAGACGGTTATTATTGGGTACCTGGTTATTGGTCTGCGCCGCCGCAGGTGGGTTTCTTATGGACCCCGGGTTATTGGGGTTGGGCCGGCGGTGTATATGCCTGGCATGGCGGCTATTGGGGTCCGCATGTAGGGTTCTATGGCGGAGTCAACTATGGGTGTGGTTATGGGGGCGTGGGTTATGCCGGTGGGGAATGGTATGGCGGTCATTTCCGGTACAATACGGCCGTCACCCGTGTCAATACCACTGTGATCCATAATACGTATATCAACCGTACGGTGATCGTCAACAACAACACCCGGACGAGCTTCAATGGCGGGCCTGGTGGTATACAGGCACGGCCAAGTGCTGCGCAGGAAGCCGCGATGCATGATCACCATATAGCGCCTACGGCGATGCAGACGGAGCACCGGCAGGCGGCGCATCAGGACCGAAATTTGTTTGCCAATGTGAACCATGGACGTCCTGCTACAGCCGCGGTGGCGAGGCCGATGGCATTCAATAATCATGCGACGACCAATGCAGGGCATATGAGTCCGGCGGCTGCCAGACCGAACCATGCGCCGGTGAATCATTCGCAACCGCAGATGCGTACGAGCAATCAGCCGAGACCGCAGATCTCTCGTCCGGCACCGGCTTCGCGTCCGGAACCGGCTTCACGTTCGATGCCGGCACAGCGTCAGGCGCCGCAGCAGCATTATTCCGCGCCCGTCCAACATCAGGCACCACATGGTAATCCGGAGCCGCATGGTAATCCAATGCCGCATGGTAATCCTGCACCGCATGGTAATCCGGAGCCGCATGGGGCCCCGCGTGGTGGAGGTGGAGAGCATCATCACAGATAAAATAAATAAATTGTTGAGAGAAGCCGGTGTGTAATCGCCGGCTTCTTAATTTTAGGCATGCGAAGAATTTTATTCCTGTTGCTTGTAGTGGCACAGCAGGCGGGCGCACAACCGCAAACGTATCCAAGCTCTTTTACAGTGGCGCAGGATGGTACGGGTAATTTCCGGACGATACAGGAGGCCGTCAATGCCGTGCGTGATCTGAGTCAGCAGAGAGTGGTGATCCATATCCGCAATGGCGTATATCATGAAAAGCTGGTGATCCCGAGCTGGAAGACGATGATCACCCTGGAAGGAGAGAGCAGGGACAGCACCATTATCACGTATGATGATTATTCGGGTAAGGCGGTACCGGGAGGCAAGGATGCGTTTGGTAAAGAGAAGATGACGACCTACACGTCGTATACCGTATTGGTGGAAGGGAATGATTTCTGCGCGGAGAACCTGACGATAAGGAATACGGCGGGAAGGGTGGGGCAGGCGGTGGCGTTGCATATAGAAGGAGACCGGTGTGTCGTCCGGAACTGCAATCTGCTGGGGAACCAGGATACGTTGTATGCGGGAACGGAGGGGAGCCGGGAGTATTACAAAGATTGTTTTATCGAAGGGACCACCGATTTTATTTTTGGCGAGGCGACGGCGGTCTTTGACAGCTGTACGATCAAGAGTTTGATCAACTCGTATATTGCGGCAGCGGCCACCACGCCGAGACAAGCGTTTGGATTTGTGTTCCTGGATTGCCGGTTGATCGCGGATACGGCTGCAAAGAAAGTTTTTCTAGGCAGGCCATGGCGGCCCTATGCCAGGACGGTTTACATCCGGACGGAGATGGGGGCGCAGATCGCGCCGGTGGGTTGGGACAACTGGCGTAATCCACAGAACGAGAAGACGGCCTTTTATGCGGAGTATGACAGCAGGGGACCGGGAGCGGCACCAGGGCAGCGGGCGGGATGGTCGAAGCAGCTTACGGCGCGAGAGGCCAGACGATATACTGTTCAAGGGATATTGGGGAATTGGGTAAAGGATTATCTTTGAGTTAAGTCTGCTGCGGTGAGAGGGCGACTAAAACGATTTTTTGCAATTTGCGGCCGTTATGGAAAACAACTGCTCCATGTCACTTTCTGCCAAACTACCTGCAATAAAAGAGGGCGATCATACTGCCTTCATGGAGGTATATGAGGAGTTGCATGCAAAAGTTTTCCGGTTCTTTTTGAAGAGAATTTTCCTGCACGATACGGCCAAAGACCTTACTCAGCAATGTTTTATACGACTATGGCAGTTCAGGCACACGCTTTCGTATGCTTATCCGCTCGAGAAGCAGGTCTTTATTATTGCCCGCAGCCTGCTCATTAATCATATAAAGAAGGAAGCGACCCAACGAAAGATACGTTTGGCGCATCAACGATCGCTCTCAGGCGAAGAGCAGCCGGCCGTAAGTGTTCTTTTCGAACGGGCAAATGAGGTCAATGCCGCCATCCAGACGCTTCCTCCTGTACGGAAGCGGGTTATTATCTTAAAGACCTTTCATGGTTGCACCAATAAGGAAATTGCGTCGCAGCTGCAAATTTCCGTCAAGACGGTGGAGGACCATGTCTCAAAGGCATTTCGGCATATTCGCCAGGTTATTGCCTTTTTTTTAATCGCAGCAGGGGTTATCACCCTTCTCAGCTGTATATAGATTAACCATCAATTATTCATGCCAGCAATCAGCGCAGAGCTACTAGAAAAGTTTTTAAAGGGTGTTTGTTCGGAAGAAGAAGCGGCGATTGTTGAGGCGTATTTCGAACAGCATCCCGACGAGGTCTTTTTGCTGGATGAATATGAGGGTGCGGAGGACGGGCCGGTGCTCCCGCCGGGGTATCGCGAAAAGATGCGAGAGGCCATTACGGCTGCCACGCTTACAAAGCAACGGAGCCTACTCTTCGTCCTGCGTCCTTATCTGGCAGCGGCGGTTGTATTGGTTGTTTTGATGTGCTGGTGGTTGATGCGTCCGGCGACCGAAAAGAAGGTGGTCAAACAGCAAGAACAACTGGCGGATAGTTGGGTCGGCAAGTATAATTCAGACAATAAAAAGCTCCGTGTTCTTTTGCCGGACAGTTCGGAAGCCGTGCTATCGCCGGGTACCATGATACGCTACAGAACGGATTTTGGACATTATAACGAACGGGAAGTGAAGGTGGAGGGAGAAGCATTATTTACCGTGATAAAAGAAAAAGAGATGCCCTTTGTGGTTTCGGCGGAAAACGTGCGGACGACCGTTTTGGGGACCATCTTCGAGGTGATGGCGGAGAAGAAAAGCGATCAGATAAAAGTACGGTTGGTGGAAGGGAACCTGCTCGTGAGGATAGATGCTGTACGCAAGGACAGTGCGAAAAAATATTTTCTTTCTCCCGGAGAAGAGTTTGTGTATGGAAAATGGAATAACAGTGTAGTCGTGCGAAAATTCGGGAGCCACGGCGGGGCAAATTCGGCGCCCAGGCTTAGCCGCCTGCCTTTGGCGGAGGATAGCCTTCACAACTGGTATATGTTCAATAATCAATCGTTGGCCGAGGTCTTCGATCAACTGGCCTTATTATACAATGTAGATATTGATTATTCGGGTGCGGACCTCCGAAACAAATTCTTTATCGGAAGGCTCGAAAAGAAGGATTCTTTGAGCAAGATCATGAGCGATATTGCCCGGTTGAATCACTTGTCGGTGACAATCAGGGGAGGAAAATACATCGTCGCAAAGCAAAAACCTTAAACTTTATCGCTGGGCAAGAACATTCTTTAAACGCCGGCCAACCGGCGAGTGGATACCTCATTCAAAAAACGAAAAAATAAAAAATGCGGACGTTTTTATTCAGCTTGTTGCTGATCCTCGGGGCCTGCCTGGGGATACAGCCCTTACATGCACAGGTAGCTGCTTCTTCCGGCAGCGTAACCGGAATTGTTCGGAACGAAAAAGGTGATGCTCTTGGAGGGGTCACTGTGGTCGCCACGAGCACGGCAAATGGGTTCAAGGCCGGTACGACCACGGACACGGGTGGTGTCTTTACCTTCACGAAGCTTCCTGCGATGGGGAAGTATACGTTTTCGTTCAGCAGCGTGGGTTTCGAACCGCAAACCCTGAGCGATTATTCGATCAAGGGCAATGGCGCTATCTCGATCCTGGTTAAAATGAAACCCCAGGCCGGTGCGTTGAATGAGGTGGTGGTGGTGGGTTATGGTACGCAGAAGAAGGCCAATATAACCGGCGCGGTATCGCAGGTCAGCGGAGAGGTACTGGATCGCCGCAGCATACCCAACCTGGCTCAGGGGCTCCAAGGGGAAATCCCCAATTTGAACCTGCTCCCGGGTGATGGAAAACCGGTGACTTCGGCCGTCTTCAATATCCGTGGCGCTACTTCTATTGGCCAGGGCGGCAATGCGCTGGTGCTGATCGATGGGATCGTTGCCGATCCTGCCTTGCTCAATCCGAACGACGTGGCCTCTATCACGGTGTTGAAGGATGCGTCTTCGTCCGCTATCTATGGAGCGCGGGCTGCTTTCGGTGTCGTGCTCATTACTACCAAGGAGCCGCTGAAAGGCAAGACGACGGTAACCTATTCGTCCAACTATTCGTTCAAGTCTCCTACGACTGTTCCCAAGGTCGTATCGAATGGCTACCAATATGCCTTGCATTTCGACAGCGCTTATGTCGGGAACAAGGCTACGGCGCCGACCGGCATCAATAAAACCCAACCGTTCTCCGCCACTTATCTGGCCAATCTGAAGGCGCATGATGCCGATCCAACGCTGCCTAAGGTAGACGTGGAGAACGGCAAATATGTGTATTATGGCAATACCGATTGGTACAAGCTGCTGTATAAGGATCATAATGGCGCTATCGATCAGAACCTGGCTGTATCCGGCGGTACGGGTAAGACCAGCTACTATGTGACGGGGCGGTACTATGGGCAGGACGGTATCTTCCGTTATAATTCGGACAATTACCGGATGTATAACTTTATGGCCAAGGGAAGTATCGAACTGTTCCCCTGGCTGGTGGTGAACAATACGACGCAGTTTACGAGCCGGTACTATCACAACCCCGTGAACGTCGAGGAAGGTGGCGGGATCTGGCGGAATATAGCCGATGAAGGTCATCCTACCTCCATGTTGTTGAATCCTGATGGTTCGCTCACCTATACATCCGCCTCGACGGTAGGTGACTTTTACTATGGAAAGAACGGCTACAATTTCAACAGCCAGGTCATTCGCAATACCACCGGTTTCGTGGCCAGGTTCTTCAACAACCGTTTCCGGGTAAGAGGCGATCTGACCTTTGAGAACACCGATTCCAATAATACCCGTGTACAGGTTCAGGTTCCTTATGAAACAACACCGGGAGTGACGAGTTATGTCGGGAGCAATCTAAACGATATCCAGGATCAGGAAAACGCTACCAAATACCTGGCGACCAACCTATATGCCGAGTACGAGCAGACCTTTAGCGACCATTATTTCAAGGCTTTGCTGGGATATAACTACGAGCAATCAACCTTCAATTCCTTTACAGCGGACCGCAATGGAATTGCCTATTCCAACGCCACCAATATCAATCTGGCTTTGGGGCAGAATGTGACTACGTCGGGTGCATACGAAAAGTGGGCCATCCTCGGCGGGTTCTCCCGGTTGAACTATTCTTATAAAGATCGTTATCTGTTGGAGGTGGATGGCCGTTATGACGGTTCTTCCAAATTCCCTTCGAATCAGCGGTATGGCTTTTTCCCTTCGGCGTCGGCCGGGTGGAGGATTTCGAAGGAAGCTTTTTGGAAAGTCAATCCCAAGGCGATCAGCGATCTGAAGCTCCGCGGTTCTTATGGTACGCTGGGTAATGGCAGCATCAACTCTTACCTTTTCCAGGAAAATTTCGCGATCACGCAGTCGTCACGGGTCATCGGCGGCGTCAGGCCACAGGAGACCAAGCAGCCGAACGTATTGCCTTCGGGTTTGACCTGGGAAAAGGCAACGATGAAGGATCTGGGGCTGGATATGTCGCTCTTGAGCAATCGGCTGACCGTTTCGGGTGATATCTATCAGCGTATGACCACCAATATGTTTACGGTGGGCAAAACGCTGCCGGATGTATTCGGTACAACCGTTCCAAAGGGTAACTATGCGGATATGAAGACGAATGGATTTGAAGCATCGGTGAGTTGGCATGATCAGCTCCATGTCGCCGCCAAGCCTTTCCATTACTCCATAAGCGCGTGGTTATCGGATAATGTGTCGACGATCACACAATATAATAATGCCACCAAGTCGTTGACGGATTATTATTCCGGTGAGAAGCTGGGTGAGATCTGGGGCTATGTCAATGATGGGTACTGGACCGATCAGGATGTGTCAGGTGCGTTCAAAGCGCAAAAATTCATCAATATTTCCGCGGATAATGCGTGGAGAGCCGGGGATATCAAATTCAGGGACCTGAATGGCGACGGCGTCATCAACCAGGGCGCCAATACGAAGAGCAACCCGGGTGACCGCAGGATCATCGGTAATTCTTTGCCCCGTTATTCTTTCGGTTTTAATCTTTCCGCCGACTGGAATAACTTCTTTATCGGCGCGTTCTTTCAAGGCATTGCCAAACGCGACTGGTGGCCCGGCAGCGAGTCCGATGTATTCTGGGGGCAGTACAACAGGCCTTATAACCAATATCCTCAATACCAGGTTGGCAAACAGTGGTCTTACGACAATCCCAATGCCTATTTTCCCCGGCTGCGTGGTTATGAGGCGCAAAATAGCTCGGGCGAACTATACACTGCCCAAACCAAGTATCTGCAAAACGCCGCTTATATCCGGTTGAAGAATATTCAGATCGGCTATAACCTGCCGGCGGGTTTGGTTCAACGGGCTCATTTGACGGCTGTGCGGTTCTATATTTCCGGTGATAATATCTGGACACATTCGCCGATGTTCAAGATCACGAAGGACATCGATCCTGAAAGTATCGGCGGCGCTGATGTCATCCTGAACACAAAGAGCGACGGGACCTATAGCAACACGGGCAATGGCAATAACTATCCTTTCCTCAAGAGTTATACGGTAGGTATGAATGTTACGCTCTAAAAAAGTTTTTATCTTAATAATCGATCTATATGATACAACTAAAAAATATTCTGACGGTGGCGATCGGTGTATCGGTGGCGGCTTTGTTATCCGGCTGTGCCAAGGAATTGAATCAGACTCCGCAATCTACGGCCAACAATTCGGCTATCTTTGGAAGTGTGCAGGGTTTGCAATTGTATGCGTCTTCTTTTTATGATGGGCTGGCCAGCGCCGCTACGACTGTCCGCGGGGATGATCAGTATGGCGATGCGGACTATGGCGCGCGTAACAGTATTCCGCTGTATCTACAGGATTCGACGTTTAACAGTCAGCAGGCCACACCATCGAGCGACTGGAGCTGGACGACGCTTCGGAACCTCAATTATTTCATAGCGAATGTGAGTATCCCGAACGTGAATATTCCGACTTCGGTTCAGCAAAACTATATTGGGTTAGCCCGTTTTTTCCGTGCCTATTTCTATTACAACATGGTGACGAAGTACGGTAATGTGCCCTGGATCGGCAAGCCCCTGGGTACTTCGGATTCGGCGCTATATTCCGCGCAGACGGATCGGACGGTCGTGATCGACTCGGTGCTTGCCGATCTGGATTATGCCGCGCAGCATATCACTATGACCAGTGATCCTACGGCGAGCCAGGTCACTAAATGGGTGGCTTATGGGTTGAAATCCCGGGTATGTCTGTTCGAAGGCACTTTTCGCGAATATCAAACGAAGTACAATCTCGGGGCGACGGCGGGGGACCTGCTGACACAGGGAGCGGCCGCGGCCAAGGCAGTGATCGATAGCGGGGGATATTCGCTGAACACCGCCGGTGGTGCCGGAACGGATTACAGAAACGTATTTATCAACACGAGCCCGCTGGCGAATGAAGTCATGCTTTCCGATGTCATGAGCGCCAGTCTTAGTGTTTACAATGATGCTAACTGGTATTATACCAGCGGCAGCTACGGGACGCATTATAGCCTGACCCGTGGTTTTATCGATACCTACCTGAATGCGGACGGATCGGTTTACGCGACGAGCGACAATGCCACTTTTCAGCAGGAGACGGCGAATCGTGATCCCCGTTTGGCACAAACGATCCGTACGCCCGGTTACAAACGGGTGAATGTTGCTGCTCCGCCGAATTTTAGCTATACTGTTACCGGCTATATGCCGATCAAGTGGAGTATGGATGACCCGGCGTTTGACAATACTACGGACAACACGAACTCCATTTGTCTGATGCGTTATGCAGAGATACTGCTGAATTATGCGGAGGCGGAAGAGGAGCTGAAAAATTATGGTGGCGCGGGTTTGTCGGGCGCGGACTGGACGAAGACCATCGGCGCGTTGCGTACAAGGGCCGGTTTGACGGGTGGGCTGACGTTGCCGACGACGGTCGATCCCTACATCCAGCGTTATTATTCGCCGCAGGCCAGTGATTCCTATGGCGCGCTGACGATCACCGATCCTGTGCTGCTGGAGATACGCCGGGAAAGAGGTATCGAGCTGGTGCTCGAGGGTTTCCGGTTCAATGATCTTACCCGCTGGAGGCGGGGGACACTGCTGGCCAGGCCGTGGGATGGGATTTATGTCCCTGCGGTAAATACCACTATCGATCTGGATGGAGACGGCAAGCCGGATGTTTGTTTCTATAATACGGGGACTCCGCCTTCGGCTGTATCCGGCGTGTCTTATGTTCCCATAGGAGGAAACAACGGTACTTCCTTGTCGAATGGAACTTCGGGCCGCATCTACTATTTGAACAACGGGCACCGTTTGTGGTTCGATTACAAATACCTGTATCCGATCCCCTACACCGAGCGGCTGCTCAATCCTAATCTGGTTCAAAATCCCGGTTGGCAATAAAAATAAGTATGCATATGAAAAAATGGATCATCCTGACGGGTGCTTTGGCCATGAGCTTTTTCTGTGTCCAGGCGCAACCTTTGGCCAAACACGTGGTGCTGATCACCATCGATGGAAGCAGGCCTGATTTTTATCTGGATTCGAGCTGGCATGCGGATAATATCCGGGCGTTGATGGCGGATGGTGCGTACGCGATGGGCGTGAATTCCGTGTTTCCGTCGATGACCTATCCTTCGCATACGACTATCGTGACGGGGGTGCAGCCGGCGAAGCATGGGATCTATTATAATACCGCGCCGGGTGACAGGGTCTATTGGATTGATAGCTCGATCAAGGTGCCGACCATTTGGGGCGCAGCTACGGCGAAGGGCCTTATGGTGGCTTCGCTATTGTGGCCGGTGAGTGCCGATGCGCCGGTGGCGTATGATATCCCGGATATCGGCAGTCTGGGGGAGAAGGTTCGGGAGGAGTATTCCAGGCCGGCCGGTTTTATCGATACGCTTCGGGCACGGGTCTTTGGCGGGGCGGCGTCGATCGAGTATGGCCGCGATGTCAATGTCGCGAAGATCGCCGCTTATGTGATCGCCAAGGCCCGGCCGAATCTGATGACGGTGCATCTGTTTTCCGTCGATCACAATGAGCATATGCAGGGCAGGGAAGGTGACCGGGTTCGGGCGGCGGTGCGTGGAGCGGATAGTGCGGTGGGGATCATTGCGGGTGCGTTGAAGACGGCGGACATTTGGGACAGCACGGTATTGATCGTGACCGGCGACCATGGCTTTATGACGGTGCATACGCTTGTAAATCCGAATGTATGGTTGGCGCAGGCCGGACTGATCACCGATCTCAAGAATGGGCAATGGAGGGCGATGTTCTATTCGGTGGGTGGGTCTTCTTATCTGTATGTGAAGGATCGGGAGGCGTTGTCTTCCGTGGAGCGGATATTGCGCGATCTGCCGGACACGGTTGCCCGCTATGTACGGGTGATCGATAAGAAGCAGCTGGAGAAGATCGGGGGCAACCCGGAGGTGGCGCTGGCGTTGAGTGGATTGAATGGAGCTGCTTTTGGAAATGCCGTGTCCGGGGATGCGGTTCGGCCGGGACATGGGGGGCAGCACGGTTATTTTCCGGATTTCTATGAGATCAGGACGGGGTATGTCGCGCATGGACCCGGGATACGGAAAGGGGCGGTGATAAAGGAGATGGATCAACGGGATCAGGCGGCGATCGTCGCCAGGCTATTGGGGCTTGATTTCCCTAGTGCGGAGGGGAAGGTGCCGAAGGGATTATTAGAAACGAAATAAGTATATTAGAGGGCCCTATTCGGGGCCCTTTAAATTTTTGCTATATGAGTACACGTAGAAGATTTTTTAAGACAGCGGGGATGTTGGGCGTGGGGGTTGCGGCTGGTGGTGGGAAGGCTGGTGTTTCGGCCGGTGTTCCGGCTGCGATCCCGACGGCGTTGAAGCTGGGGATTGCGGGATATACGTGGTTACATGTACCAATGGAACAAAGTGTGGCGATAATGAAACGGTTGGCCATCGATGCCCTCTCGATCAAGGATTTTTATCTGCCGTTGGATAGTGACGCTGCGAAGGTAAATGCCGTGGTGGATGTTTTTTCGGCGGCGGGCATCCGCATCTATGGTGCGGGTGTGATCTATATGAAGACTTCGGCCGATGTGGACCGGGCGTTTTCGTATGCTAAACTATTGGGGGTTGAACTAATTATCGGGGTGCCGAATCCGGAGCTGTTGGGATATGTGGAGCAGAAGGTTAAGGAGACGGGGATACGGGTGGCTGTCCATAATCATGGGCCGGAGGATAAGCTTTATCCGAGTCCCACGGATGTGTGGGGACATATCAAAGGTTTGGATGAGCGGATAGGGTTGTGTTTGGATATCGGTCATGCTGCCCGGGCGGGTACCGATCCGGTGAAGGCGGTGAAGGAGTATGGTGCGCGGATCTTTGATCTGCATATCAAGGATTTGGCGGTGTTGAGCCGGGAGTATCATCCGGCGGTGCTAGGGCGTGGGGTGTTGGATATACCGGGGCTTTTGAGGGTGCTGAAGGAGCGGCGGTACAATGGGTATTGTAGTATCGAGTTCGAGATGGATATGAATGATCCGTATCCGGGGATTGCGGAGTCTGTGGGGTATTTCCGTGGGGTGATGAATGG
>JAICXX010000084.1 GCA_025934485.1 Chitinophagaceae bacterium | reverse complement strand
TACAAAGGATACGTAGGTGCTTTAAAAGCACATTTCCGGAGGCGACCGGTTAAAAAAATGAGACGGTCTTTTTAAAAACACATTTTCATTTTAACAGGGAAAGTCAGTTAGGGCTGTAACGGGATAAAATTTCAAATTACATATTTGATTAATATGACGAAAAAATTTTTAAAAATTTTTTCGGTGGAGACGCAAAAAAGCCGGCCCGCACCCGGGCCGGCTTTTCCGGAATAGTAGGTAAGAAATCGGTTTACGCTTGGGAGGGGTAGGCTTCCGTACCGTGCTCGAATACATCGAGACCGCCGGGGCCTGTTTCGCCTTCCGGTTCCACGCGCAGTTTCCAGGGGTAAGGCAGCTTATTGACTACCCACATGAGGATGTATGCGACGATGAAAGTAGAGGCAGTGACGCAGAAGCTGCCGATGAACTGGGCTTTCAGCACACTGGTGCCGCCGCCGTAGAAAAGGCCGGTTACGGGGGCTGAGTTATCGGCGCCGGTGGGGCCGGTGGCGCCATAGAGTCCGCAGGCGAAGAGGCCGAGGGACAGGGTGCCCCAAATGCCGCAGAAACCGTGTACGGCTACCGCTCCGATGGGATCATCGATGCGCATATGTTCCATGAAGTTGAGGGCTAGCCAGACGATGATGCCGGCGATGAGCCCTAATAGGATGGAGCCGAAGGGGGAGACCCAGTAACAGGGGCAGGTGATGGCAACGAGACCGGCCAGGAAGCCGTTGGTCGTATAGCCAAGGTCGAATTTACCTTTTGTTTCACCGAACCAGAGGGCCATGTACATGGCGCCGATACCGCCGCCGCAGGCTGCAAGGGTGGTGTTGGCTGCAACACGTCCGATGCCCTGCATATCCATCGCGGAGAGGGTGCTGCCGGGATTAAAACCGTACCAGCCGAACCAGAGGATGAAACCACCTACAGCGGCTACTGTCAGGTTATGGGGGGCGGGCATGCCGCCACCGTCACGTTTGAAGACGCGACCGATACGGGGACCGAGCACAATGGCGCCGGCCAGGGAGACCACGCCGCCGATGGTATGTACGACGGTGGAACCCGCGAAGTCGCGGAAGCCGTTACCGAGATTAGGAAGGAAATGGTCCTTGGTGCCCATGAGTGCGAGCCAGCCATCGGGTCCCCAGGCCCAGTGACCTACGATGGGATAGATGAAGCCGGTGACGCCGATGCTATAAAGGATATCACCACGGAAAGATGTACGTCCGATCATCGCGCCGGAGGTGACGGTAGAAGTAGTATCTGCGAAGGCGAACTGGAAGATCCAGTGTGCAAGGATAGGAACGCCTGTTCCGGCATAAGTATCCGGCACATTTGCGAGGAAGAACCAGGATTTGGCATCGCCGCCGGCCAGTGCGCCGCCGCCGGATCCGATGAAACCGTTGCCTTGTCCGAACATGAAAGCATAACCGATGGCCCAGAAGAGGATACCGCAAATGCAGGTATCGAAGATACATTCCATCAATACATTCACGGTCTCTCTTTTACGGGCGAAACCTGCTTCGAGGAATACGAAGCCCGGCTGCATACCGAATACGAGGAAGGCTGCTACGAGAGTCCAGATCGTGTTGGCCGTATTCATGAAGGTGACTTCATGTGGTGTGTAGGTGGGGCTCTGTGCATGAACGGGAGTACCCAGCAGAATAGCGGGTAAGAAGCCCATGGCGACTAATACGATGAACAGGCCGATGATCTTGCCAGCGAACATGCCTCCCGCGAGGCGCCATTTGTCGCTTTTGGTTAATTTAACCAGGGGCAGGGCTTCGATGCTTCCCGTTTTAAATCTGTTGATGATAAATTTGGTCACTCCCATTTGCTTTTAGATTTTGTTTTTGAAGATTGTTTTCAGGTTGTTTTCAAGGGTTGAAGATCTGAATGTTTTGTATTGATGATGTTAGAATGAATAGACTGCGGCGATGAGGAAACTGCCGTCCGTTTTGGTGGTGGTGCCGTCATGTTTGCTGAAGATGCCATTGTTTGCGTTGTCGAGACGGAATTCCGGCATGAAGGTGAAACCATCCACTTTAAAGCTGGCTGTGAGTGTGGATGCGAAGATATTGGCGCCTCCGGGAATCTTTACTCCATCCTTGTCGCTGAAATATTCTTCGCGCAGGGTGAGGCCAAACCAGGGTTTGGGATCCAGCAGCAGGTAGGCTGCGGCGCCATACCAGGTCTTGCTGGCGTCATACGTGTCCCCAACCTTTGCGCTGGATACGTTTACGGTGCCATTGGCGCCGATGCCGAATGTGCCCGTTAGCTTCGTGTTGAGGACGAGGTCGTATTGGTGTACCTTATTATCGGCTATATCTCTTCCGCCCACATAGTTAAGATAGAGTTTGAAGTTATCGCTGGATGCGTAGCTATACTGTGCGATCAGATCCTTATTGTTTTGTGCGCCTTCGGGGATGATCCTATAGTCCGTGGGATTGGATACGCCGATCATGAAACCGTTCTTGCCGGAGGTGAGGTCTGCCCTGAGGCCAGTGTGGGAGAACGGCCCATTGGTGAACATATAGGACATACTATAGTTGCGATTGGCATAAGCATCTACGACTTCATAGCCGATGTGGGTGGCCCAGGTACCGCCGGTGAACTTGATCCAGGAAGCGGGCGAGTAGCTGATGTACAATTGTTTGATGGCCTGCAGGATTCCGCCGCCACCGGTACCGAATGGCGGAGCGTAGTCTGCGTAATCGAAGTCCTGTGCTCTTTTGCCAAAACCAAGATCGGCTACCATATCCACCTTAGCCGTTTTATGTTCCAGCTTAACCGTGGCCATGCCTAGTTGTGCCTGGTCGTGTGTCTGGGTGAAGCTGGTATATGAATTATAAGGGGCATTTCTGGGCCGGTTGAAATCATAGCGGTAGTACATATCGGCGGAGCCGGTGATCGATAGTGCGGGGGGCGCGGGGGCTGCGGACTTGGAGGTGTCCGCTTTTTTGGCGGTCGTGTCGACGTTTTGGGCGCGGACGAGGGAAGATAGAATTAAGCAGAAGCAGGAAATATATATGGTTTTTAGCATGACTGTAGTTTTGGTTAAAAAAGAATGCAGCGACATAGTAACGGACCGAGCAAATGGATTGCCTCTTTGAAAACGCAGGGTCTTGCTACCGGCGTCGTCAAATGAGCAATCGGCTTTAATCGTATTATAAATATTTATAGATTACCAATGTCATGGCTAAAATAAGAAATTTGTAAATTGATGTGCGGATAATAATAGATATGATAAAATGTAATATTAATTATTTTAAACAAGAATTCATTGTAATAATTTGACAATTAACGTTTTATTTGGGATTGTCTATTGTAGCGTTGTTTTTAGAAATCGAAATCCTTTAAAAATCGGCGCGAATTTTGAATCTTTTCATAATGAAAAAACCGGCTTTTGAGGGCCGGCTCTTATTATAGGGGAGCATTTCGTTCAATCTTATGGCTGTTTTTGGCAGCGGGGAGTGAATTATAGGGCGATAAGGCTTTGGTCTTTTCTTTCGAGGAGCGAGGCGCCGATGAGGTATTCGTCGACTTTGCGGGCGCATTCGCGGCCTTCGCTGATGGCCCATACCACGAGGGATTGGCCTCGGCGCATATCGCCGGCTACGAAGATCTTGGGGATGCTGGTCTGGTAGTTCTTTTCGGAGGCTTTGACGTTGCCGCGGTCGTCGAGTTCGATGTCGAGCTCTTTCAGGAGGCCTTTGTGCTCGGGGTGGACGAAGCCCATGGCCAGGAGTGCCAGTTCGCAGGGCAGGTCCTGTTCGGAGCCGGGGACTTCGGTGAACTGGGCGGCGCGACCGTCTTCCGTCATCTTCCACTCGAGCTTTACCGTTTTCAGTGCTTTGAGGTTTCCTTGTTCGTCGCCGACGAATTCTTTGGTGGCGATGGCCCAGTGGCGATCCGCGCCTTCTTCGTGTGAGGAGGAGGTCTTGAGGATCATGGGATAGGTGGGCCAGGGCATGAAGTTGGTGCGGGCGTGCGGTGGTTTGGGCATCAATTCGAACTGGGTCACGCTTTTTGCTTTGTGGCGGTTCGAGGTGCCGACGCAGTCACTGCCGGTGTCGCCGCCGCCGATGACGACGACGTTCTTGCCGGTGGCGAAGATATCTTCGGTAGTAAGCGGGAGGTTGCTCACACGTTTGTTCTGTTGTTTGAGGAAGTCCATGGCGAAATGGACGCCTTTGAGGTGCCGGCCGGGGACGGGAAGATCGCGGGGGACGGTAGAGCCGCCGGCCAGGACGATGGCCTGGAATTCGCGGAGGAGGTCATTGATGCTGATGTTGGCGCCGACTTCGGCGTTGCAACGGAAGGTGATGCCGGCTTCTCCCATGAGTTTGATGCGCCGGGCGACGACCCATTTTTCGAGCTTGAAGTCGGGGATGCCATAGCGGAGGAGGCCACCGGGTTCATCGTCGCGTTCGAAGACGGTAACGGTATGGCCGGCTGCGTTGAGCTGGTCGGCTGCCGCGAGGCCGGCGGGGCCGGAGCCTACGACGACTACTTTCTTACCCGTGCGGATCGTGGGGTGGTTAGCCTTGACGAAGCCTTTCTCGAAGGCGATCTCGATGATATGCCGTTCGATCTCTTCGATGGCTACGGGCGGCTGGTTGATGCCGAGAACGCAGGCGCTTTCGCATGGAGCGGGGCAGATGCGGCCGGTAAACTCGGGGAAGTTATTGGTCGAGGTGAGGATCTCGTATGCTTCTTTCCATTCCTGTTTATAGACGGCGTCATTGAATTCGGGGATGACATTGCCCAGGGGGCAGCCGTGGTGGCAGAAGGGGATGCCGCAGTTCATACAGCGTGCGGCTTGTTTGTTCAGGTCCTGGCCCGAATACATGTTCACGAATTCTTTATAATCTTCCCGGCGCTCGTTAACGGGGCGCTTGGAGGGAAGATGGCGATCGAATTCCAGGAATCCAGTGGGTTTACCCATTGCTATCTTGAGATTTTGATTGTTTGATTGGTTAAGCTAGGAGGACCACAGAGAACAACGGAGTGGCTGAGTCACACATGAGAGCCGACTCCGCGTTCTCAATTATTTGAGTGTTCTCTGTGGCCGGCCTGCTTTTTCGAGTAATGCTTTTTTATAGTCCGTGGGGAACACTTTCACAAAATGTTGCAGCTGGTTGTCGAAGTCATCCAGTACAAATTTTGCGACGGTGCTCGCGGTATAGGCATAGTGCCGTTGGATCATGTCTTTGAGTTCGGCGACGTCTTCGCGGCTTACCGGGTCGAGCTCGACCATTTCGCGGTTGACATTGCGGGCGAACTGACCGCGTACGTCGTAGACGTAGGCGATGCCGCCGCTCATGCCGGCTGCGAAGTTGCGGCCGGTGTTGCCGAGGATGACGACGCGTCCGCCCGTCATGTACTCACAACCGTGATCGCCGATGCCTTCCACTACGGTTTTGACGCCGGAGTTGCGGACGGCGAAGCGTTCGCCGGCTTTCCCGCGGATAAAGGCTTCGCCGGAGGTGGCGCCGTAGAAGGCGACGTTGCCGATGATGCTGTTCTCTTCGGGGACGAAGCCTGCGTTGTGCGCGGGATAGACGATCAGCCGGGCTCCGGAGAGGCCTTTGCCGAAGTAATCGTTGGCATCGCCTTCGAGCTCCAGGGTCACGCCGTGGGTGTTGAAGGCGCCGAAGCTTTGTCCTGCGGTACCTGTGAACTTGAAGTGCAGGGTATCTTCCGGCAGACCTTCGCCTTTATAACGTTTGGAGATCTCGTTGGAAAGGATGGTGCCGGCGGTGCGGTCCGTATTGCGGATGGCGAATTCGGCGAAGACCTTTTGTTTATGGTCGAGGGCCGGTTGCGCCGTTTTGAGCAGTTTCCAGTCCAGTACGTCGGCCAGGCCGTGGTCCTGCTCTTCCTGCTTGTGCAGGCCGGTGTAGAGTGAGGAGGGTTCCTTGAAGAGGATGGGCGAAAGGTCGAGCTTGCTGTACTTCCAGTGTTTGATGTCATCACGGATCTCGAGGCTGTCGACCTGGCCGACCATTTCTTCGATGGTGCGAAAGCCTAGCTCTGCCATTATTTCGCGGAGTTCCTGGGTGATGAATTTGAAGAAGTTGACCACATGGTCCGCGTCGCCGGTGAAGCGTTTGCGGAGTTCGGGGTCCTGGGTGGCAACGCCTACGGGGCAGGTGTTCAGATGGCATTTGCGCATCATGATACAGCCTTCGACGACGAGGGCGGTGGTAGCGAGACCCCATTCTTCGGCACCTAAGAGAGTGGCGATGGCAATATCTCTGCCGGTTTTCATTTGACCGTCAGCTTGCAGGACTACCCGGCTGCGCAGTTTATTCTTTACCAAGGTCTGATGCGATTCAGCAAGTCCCAATTCCCAGGGCAGACCGGCGTGGCGGATAGAGCTGAGCGGTGATGCGCCCGTTCCGCCGTCGTGACCTGAGATCAGGATCACATCCGATTTTGCTTTAGCAACACCTGCTGCTATTGTTCCTACGCCAGCCTTAGAAACCAACTTCACGCTTATGCGGGCGGCGCGGTTGGCATTCTTGAGGTCGAAGATCAGCTGTGCGAGGTCTTCGATGGAATAGATGTCGTGGTGCGGGGGCGGGGAGATGAGGCCTACGCCGGGGGTGGAGTGGCGGACCTTACCGATCCATTCGTCCACTTTATGGCCGGGAAGCTGGCCGCCTTCGCCGGGTTTGGCTCCCTGCGCCATTTTGATCTGGAGCTCGTCGGCCATGGTGAGGTAATAGCTGGTCACGCCGAAACGGGCCGAGGCTACCTGCTTGATGGCGGAGCGCATGGAGTCGCCGTTAGGCAGGGGCTCGTAGCGCAGTTCGTCTTCGCCGCCTTCGCCGGTGTTGCTTTTTCCGCCGAGGCGGTTCATAGCGATAGCGAGGGTGGAATGTGCTTCGTGGCTGATGGAGCCAAAGGACATGGCGCCGGTCGCGAAGCGTTTATAGATCGCTTCGGCGGGTTCCACTTCGTCGATGGAGATCGACGGGCGGTTACGCCGGAAGGTGATGAGGCTGCGCAGGGTGGCGGCCTTTTCGCTTTGGTCGTTGACGAGCTTTGAATATTTTTTGAACGTGTTGTAGTCGTTCGTGCGGGTGGAATATTGGAGGAGGTGTACCGTGTTCGGGTTGAACAGGTGGAATTCCCCTTTGCGTTTCCACTGGTAGATGCCGCCTGCGGTAAGGCGCTCCACGGGGATGTCTTTGCGGCTGAAGGCAAAGAAATGTTTTGCGAGGACTTCTTTGGCGATCTCGTCGAGGCCCATGCCTTCGATGCGGGAGGTGGCGCCGGTGAAGCATTTATCGACGACGCTGCGGTTAAGGCCGATGATCTCGAAGATCTGAGCTCCCTGGTAGGATTGCAGGGTGGAGATGCCCATCTTGGAGAATACCTTGAACAGGCCTTCGCAAATGGCTTTGGTATAGTTCTTTTTGAGCTGTTCGGCGTCCAATTCCGTTTTGAGGCTGCCGCTGAGTTTCATGTCGCGGATGCTGGAGAGCGCGAGGTAAGGATTGATGGCGGTGGCGCCGAATCCGATGAGACAGGCGAAGTGGTGGACTTCCCAGACGTCGCCGGCTTCCACGATGATGCCTACCTGTCCGCGATAGCCTTTGCGGATGAGGTGGTGGTGGACGGCGGAGCAGGCCAGCAGCGAGGGGATGGGTGCGTGGTCGGAGTCGATGGCGCGATCCGTGAGGATCAGTACCTCGAAACCGTCCTGCACGGCATCGACGGCATAGCGGCAGAGGCGGTCGATCCCAGCTTGAAGTGACCCGGGTTTACCGTCGGCGCGGAAATAGGTCTGGAGCGTTTTAGCCTGGAAGATTCCCGTATCAATGCTCCGGATCTTCTCCAACTCGTGATTGCTGAGCACAGGATGTTTAAGAGCTACGGAATGGCATGCGAGCGGATCTTCTTCGAGGAGATTGGCATTTCCTCCGACGAAGCTGGCGAGGGACATCACCAATCTTTCCCGGATGGGGTCGATGGGTGGGTTCGTCACCTGGGCGAAGAGCTGCTTGAAATAGCTGCTCAGGTGTTGTGGCTGGTCGCTGAGGACGGCCAGGGGGACGTCCGTGCCCATAGAGCCCACGGGTTCTTTGCCGTCGAGGGACATGGGAGCGATGAGGGTATCGAGATCTTCGGTGGTGTATCCGAAAGCCTTTTGGTATTTGAAGATCTGCTCGTGTTCGAGATGGGTGAATAGGACCCGGGGTTCGGGCAGCTCTTCCATCCTGATCTTATATTTATTCAGCCATTCGGCATAGGGCTTTTGGCCGCAGATCTTGGATTTCAGTTCTTCGTCGCTGATGATGCGTTCCTGTTCCAGGTCGACGATGAACATCTTGCCAGGCTGCAGGCGGCCCTTTTCGATGATGAGACTTTGATCGACGGGCAGGGCGCCGGTCTCGGAGGCCATGATGACCCGATTATCCTTTGTCACGCAGTAACGAGACGGACGGAGGCCGTTGCGATCGAGGGTAGCGCCGATGATCTTGCCATCGGTGAAGGAGATGGAGGCCGGTCCGTCCCACGGTTCCATAATAGATGCATGGAATTCGTAGAAGGACTTTTTCACCGGGTCCATCATATCGTTGCCATCCCATGCTTCGGGGATGAGCATCATCATGACGTGGGGCAGTGAGCGGCCGCAGAGCGTCAGCAGTTCGATGACGTTATCGAGACAGGCCGAGTCGGACTGACCTTCCGAGATGATCGGGAGGAGCATATCCATCTCTTCCTTGGTGAAATACGGGGTGGTCAGACCTTTCTCGCTTGTCTTGAGCCAGTTCAGGTTACCCTGGAGGGTGTTGATCTCGCCGTTGTGGGCGATGTAGCGGAAGGGCTGCGCCAGCTTCCACGAGGGGAAGGTATTGGTGGCGAAGCGGGAGTGGACGAGGCCGAAGGCGGAGACCACACGTTTGTTGGAGAGATCGGGGAAATAGTTCCGGACCTGCGTGCTGGTCAGCTGACCTTTGTACACAACAGTTTTATAAGAAAGCGAGGCCACATAGAAGCCGATGGCATCTTTCTTTATCGAGTTGTTGATGGTATGGCTGGCGTAGTTCCTTAGTAAGAACAGTTTTCTTTCGAAGTCGTCGGGATTTTTGAGATGGTCGGGACATGCGATAAATGCCTGTTCCATCTCCGGTTCGACGGAGAGCGCCGTGGGGCCGATGCCGTCCGGATTGACCGGCACTTTACGATAGCCGAGGACTTCGAGGCCCAGCTTTTCCGCGCTGCGCGCGAAGATGTCGCGGCATTCTTCTTTCAACCGGATGTCGCGGGGGAAGAAGAGCATGCCGACGCCGTATTTGCCATACGAGGGGAGGTGAATGCCGAGGCGGATGCATTCGTCGAAGAAGAACTCATGGGGCGTTTGGATCATGATGCCGGCGCCATCGCCGGTGTTGTTCTCACATCCGCACGCACCGCGGTGTTCCATGTTTTCGAGGATGGTCAGCGCGTCGGAGACGATCTGATGGGACTTGTTGCTCTTGATGTTAGCTACAAAGCCGATACCACACGCATCGCGTTCAAACTCAGGCGAGTATAGTCCGTAATTGGTCATGTTCGCTTAGCAATATTAGACATTATTCAAAAAAAAGGTGGAAACGTTAGATTTCGTATGGCGTTGCAGCGATCAATTGTCTAAAAGTACGCAAAAATTCTGAATCTAGTGAAGTTTTGCTAAAAAATCTTGGGCAAATTCGAATTTTTTGTCCACAAATTCGATAGGTTACTCACAGGAAACTTGCGTCATTTTTACACTAAGAGCGGCCGATGGGCCGGTTCCTATACAAGATAACCAAACAGCGTGTCGTCTTTGTTCAGCGCCGTATAGGTTATATTGTAGGTGGCCATGTTTTTCATGAGGGTCTGGTAATCTTCTTTGCAAGACAATTCGATGCCGACGAGGGCGGGGCCTGCTTCTTTGTTGTGTTTCTGGATATATTCGAAGCGGGTAATATCGTCATTGGGGCCCAGCACATTGTTAACGAATTCTTTGAGTGCGCCGGGGCGTTGGGCGAAGCGGATAAGGAAATAGTGTTTGAGTCCTTCGTACTGCAAGGCTCGCTCCTTGATTTCCTGCATTCGGTCGATATCGTTATTGCTACCGCTTACAATACATACAACGGATTTTCCTTTGATTTGTTCGGTGTAATTTTCGAGTGCGGCGATGCTGAGGGCGCCTGCGGGTTCCACCACGATGGCATTTTCATTATACAATTGCAGGATGGTGGAGCAGATGCGGCCTTCGGGCACGGTGGTCATTTCGTCGAGGACGTCATGACAGATACGGAAGGTGAGATCGCCTACGCGTTTGACTGCTGCGCCGTCGACGAAGCGATCGATGTTGTCGAGGGTCACGGGGTGTCCGGCTTTGAAGGCTGCCAGCATGGAAGGGGCGCCTTCGGGTTCGGCCCCGATGATCTTTGTCGTCGGCGAATAGGTTTTGAAAAACGCGCCGGTGCCGGAGGCGAGGCCGCCGCCGCCGATGGGGACAAATACGTAATCAATGTCATCGAGGTCTTCGTAGATCTCGATGGCTACGGTGCTTTGGCCCTCGATGATGCGGAGGTCTTCGAAGGGTGGGATAAAGGTCATGTCCTGTTTGGCCGTGTATTCGCGGGCTGCGTCGGCGCAATCGTCGAAGGTATCTCCTATGAGGACGATCTCGATATTATCTTCCCCGAACATCCGGGTCTGGTTGACCTTTTGGCGGGGGGTGATGATGGGCATGAAAACGACGCCTTTGACGCCGAGTTTCTTACAGGAAAAGGCGAAGCCCTGGGCGTGGTTGCCGGCGCTCGCGCAGACGACGCCGTGCGCTAATTCTGCCTTCGGCAGCGTTACCATCATATTATAGGCGCCGCGGAGCTTGTAGGAACGTACGACCTGGAGGTCTTCGCGTTTGAGGTAGACCTGGCAGTCATATTTCTTTGAAAGCGTTTGACTGAATGTCAGCGGGGTACGGGACACGACTTTCTTCAGCCGCTTCGCGGCTGCGTAGAAGTCTAAATCCCACCCCCTGGCGGGGGTGGGGTTAGAAGGAGATATATTAAGCGACTGGCTCACTCTTTGACTTTTGGGCGGGTTGGTTTTCCGGGCGGAGGCTGCGGACGGTCTTGCCGGCTTGCCACAGTTCGCTTTCACGGAGTTCTTTGAGTTCGTTGTCCAATTTTTCGCGGTAGTCGGCCTGGCTGTTGGAGTCGATGCTGCGTTGCGATTCCTTGCCGGTGGCTACGCTTTCGTAGAGTTCGTTGAACACGGGCAGGGTAGCGTCGCGAAATTTTTTCCACCAGTCCAGCGCACCGCGTTGCGCCGTGGTCGAGCAGTTGGCATACATCCAATCCATACCGTTCTCGGCGACGAGGGGCATCAGGGATTGGGTAAGCTCTTCGACGGTTTCGTTAAAGGCTTCGGATGGGGTGTGCCCCTTTTTACGTAAGACTTCATATTGCGCGGCGAAGATGCCCTGGATCGCACCCATTAGCGTTCCGCGTTCGCCGGTAAGATCGCTGTAAACTTCTTTTCTGAAGTCTGTCTCGAACAGGTAGCCACTTCCTACTGCGATGCCGAGGGCGACAACGCGGTCTTTGGCTTTGCCGGTGGCGTCCTGGTAGATGGCGTAGCTGGAGTTCAGACCACGGCCCTGGAGGAACATCCGGCGTAATGAAGTGCCGGAGCCTTTGGGGGCGACGAGGAATACATCGACGTCCTTGGGAGGCAGGATGCCCGTTTGCTCATTAAACGTGATGCCGAAGCCATGAGAGAAATACAGCGCCTTGCCAGGTGTCAGGTGCTTTTTAACAGTTGGCCACAGGGCGATCTGGGCAGCATCGCTGAGCAAATAACAAATGATGGTTCCTTTTTGGAGAGCTTCTTCGATCTCGAAGAGGGTCTGGCCGGGAACGAAGCCATCGCGGACGGCTTTATCCCAGGTCTTGGAGTTTTTCCGTTGACCGACTATGACGTTGATACCGTTGTCTTTTTGGTTAAGCGCCTGGCCAGGACCCTGTACGCCATAGCCGATGACGGCTACCACTTCGTTTTTCAGAACCTGCTGTGCCTTGGCGAGGGGAAATTCTTCGCGGGTGACTACATTCTCTTCTACGCCGCCAAAATTGAGTTTTGCCATGTTTACCTTTTTATGTGTTTGGTTTGTTTATGAATTGACTTGTTTACATCGAGAAGACTTTGTCGGCCTGGCTGAGGTATTCGTTCTCGATGACGTCTTCGCTGGGGGCTGACAATTCGAAATCTTTGAGTTTTTCGTGGAAGCCGGCGCTGTCCTTGATGATGGCGACGCGGGCGCTGCGTACGAATTCGATGAGCCCATAGGGTTCGAGGAACTTTATCAGTTTGTCGATCTCCTGGCGCTGACCGGTGGTCTCGAAGACGGTGTAGTCTTTGCGGATCACGACGGCGCGGGCACCATATTCACGGAGCAGGCGTTCGACCTTGACGTTCTCGGCGATCTGGTCGGTGGAGACTTTGTAGAGGGCCAGTTCCTGCCAGATGATCTCGTCGTTATTATTATAATATGCTTTGAGGATCTCGACTTGTTTTTCGAGCTGACGGCAGAGTTTGCGAACTACTTCTTCCGTCTCGTTTATGACGATGGTGAAGCGGTGGATGCCGTGTACTTCCGAGGGGGAGGTGTTGAGGCTTTCGATGTTGATCTTACGGCGGGAGAACATGATGGCGATGCGGTTGATCAGCCCTATTTGGTTCTCGGTATAGACCGTTATGGTATATTCTTGCTTCATATACTTACTTACAATTTTGTTGCGGCGATGCGCAGACGTTTATAATTGCCGAACCAGCTGCCATTGCGGTAATTGGTGGGGCGTACCAAATCCTGAATTTCCGTGAGGACGGTATCGATCTCGTTTTCCGGGATGTCGTTGAAGAAAGCGTTGCCGAACATCCGGACAAACTCCTTGATGCCGTTCCCCTGGTCTTTGAGTTCCGTGGGGCGGTCGAAGTGTGCGGCGAAGCGGACGCGGAAGCCTTTTTTCTCCAGCAGGGTGGTGTACTCGCTGAGTGAGGGGAAGTACCAGAGCTGGATGGCGGCGTTGCCATAATAGCCATGACGGTTCAGCACTTTACGGATAGCCACCACGATCTCTTCCACGTTGCCTTTTCCACCCATTTCGAGGACGAAGCGGCCACCGGATTTTAGCGATCGGGCGACCTGTTCTACGGCGCTTTCTTTGTCCAGGACCCAGTGGAGGGTAGCGTTGGAGAAGACGGCGTCGAAGGGGGCGTCGAAATGGAGGTCGGTGGCAGACATTACACGGAAGTCCAGGTCGGGATAGGCTGCCTGGGCGCGGTGGATCATGGCCGGGGAGTTGTCGATCCCGATGACCCGCGCGCCTGCCTGGGCCATGAGATGGGTGAGGTGGCCGGTGCCGCAGCCGAGGTCGAGGATGCGTTCACCGTTTTGTGGGGCGAGCAGCCGGACGACATCTTCGCCATATTTGGCGACGTAGTTGTGTTTGTCGTCGTAGAGGGTCGCGTTCCAGGTGGTATCGTATATGCTGATCATTTCGCTATTTTTTGGCCTTCGGCCAGCGGGCTTTCAGCCAGCTCTTATTTAAGTCTTATTTCGCTAACACTGCAACCCTGGGGAACCATGGGGAACACGTTGTTCTCTTTGCCGGTGAAGATTTCCAACAGGTAGGAGCCTTTGTGTTCGAGCATGGTCTGAAGGGCTTTCTTCAGGTCTTTGCGGTCGGTGATGCTTTGTCCGTCGATATAGTACGCCTTTGCGAGGGCCACGAAATCCGGGCTGGTGATGTCCACGAAGCTATAGCGTTTGTCGTTGAATAGTTCCTGCCATTGGCGGACCATGCCGAGGAAGCGGTTGTTGAGGATGAGGATCTTGACGTCTGCGCCGAACTGCATGATGGTTCCGAGTTCCTGGAGGGTCATCTGGAAGCCGCCGTCCCCGATGATGGCGACTACGGTGCGATCGGGTGCGCCATATTTCGCGCCGATGGCCGCGGGGAGGCCGAAGCCCATGGTGCCGAGACCGCCGGAGGTGACATTACTGCGGGTGCCGTTGAATTTCGCGTAGCGGCAGGCAACCATCTGGTGCTGGCCGACGTCGGTGACGATCACGGCGTCGCCGCCGGTGAGTTCGTTGAGGACTTTCAGGACTTCACCCATGGTCATCTCCGCGGTCGTGGGGTTTAACTCGTCATGGATCACGGCGTCTACTTCCTTTTTATAAGCGTCTTTGAAGCGTTGCAACCAGGCCGTATGGGTCTTTTTTTCTACTGCTTCGGTGAGCAGGGGGAGGGTCTCTTTGCAATCGCCCCAAACGGGAATGGTGGTCTTTATGTTCTTGTCGATCTCGGCGGGGTCGATATCGAGGTGAATGACCTTGGCCTGTTTTGCGTATTTGTCGAGGCGGCCAGTAACGCGGTCGTCGAAGCGCATGCCGATGGCGATGAGGACGTCGCATTCGTTGGTGAGAAGATTAGGACCGTAATTCCCGTGCATTCCTAACATCCCTACATTCAGAGGATGGTCCGTTGGCACGGCGCCGGCGCCGAGGATGGTCCAGGCGGCGGGAATTCCGGATTTCTCGATGAAGGCCTGGAATTCTTTTTCTGCACCACCGAGGATCACGCCCTGGCCAAAGAGGACGAAGGGGCGTTGCGCTTCATTGATCAGGTGCGCCGCTTCGGTGATATATTCTTTACGTACGATGGGTTTGGGGCGATAGCTGCGGATGTGTTCGCATTTCGTATACCCTTCGTAGTTGAATTTTTGGACCTGGGCGTTCTTGGTGATATCGATGAGCACGGGGCCGGGGCGGCCGCTGCCGGCGATATAGAAGGCTTTGGCGAGGACGGAGGGGATCTCCGTGGCGTCGGTGACCTGGTAGTTCCATTTGGTCACGGGGGTGGTGATGTTGATCACGTCCGTTTCCTGGAAGGCGTCTGTACCGAGAAGGGACGCAAAAACCTGGCCGGTCACACAAACCAACGGCGTACTGTCGATCATGGCGTCGGCGAGGCCGGTTACGAGATTGGTGGCGCCGGGGCCGCTGGTAGCGAAGACTACGCCAGTGCGGCCGCTGGTGCGGGCATAGCCCTGGGCTGCGTGGATGCCGCCTTGTTCGTGGCGGACGAGGATGTGGTTCAGCTTGTCGCGGTAGTCATAGAGGGCGTCGTAGATCGGCATGATCGCGCCGCCGGGATAGCCGAAGATGGTGTCTACGCCTTCGGCAAGAAAGGCTTCCAATACCGCTTGCGAGCCAGATAACTCCCGCACCACAGACGTTTTCGCCGCGGGTTCGGTCTTTGACTTCGGAGTGGTTTTGGGAGTTGCTGTTGCGTTGCTCATGTTCTTATTTTTTGAAAAATGAAAATTTAGCTTCTATTCTTCGTCGGTGACGCAGCCTTCGGCGGCTGTCTTCACCTGTCGGGCGTATTTAAACAAAAGGCCATTGGTGGCTTTCAGGGCCGGCTTTTTCCACGCGGCTTTTCTTTTAGCCAGTTCGCCCGGGCTGACTTTTAACGTGATCGTGTTCTTTGTCGCGTCGAGTTCGATGGTATCGTTGTCGTGGACGAAGGCGAGGGCGCCGCCTTCGCTGGCTTCGGGGGTGATATGGCCGATCACGAAGCCGTGGGTGCCGCCGCTGAAGCGGCCATCGGTGATGAGTGCCACGCTTTTGCCCAGACCGGCGCCGATGAGGGCGGAGGTGGGTTTCAGCATTTCGGGCATGCCGGGGGCGCCTTTGGGTCCGACGTAGCGGATGACGACGACGTCGCCGTGTTTAATCTTACCGGAGTTGATGCCGGCGATGAGTTCGTGTTCGCCGTCGAATACGCGGGCGGGGCCTTCGAAGCGTTCGCCTTCTTTACCGCTGATCTTGGCTACGCTGCCACCTTCGGCGAGATTGCCATAGAGGATCTGCAGGTGGCCGGTGGCCTTGATAGGTTTCTCGAGCGGGTAGATGATGTCTTGCTTTTTGAAGTCGAGGGTGGGGATGTCCTTTAAGTTTTCGGCAAGCGTCTTGCCGGTGACGATGAGACATTCGCCGTGAAGCAATCCTTTTTCAAGCAGATATTTCATGACACTCGGGATGCCGCCGTGTTCATGGAGGTCCTGCATGAGATATTTACCGCTGGGTTTGAAGTCTGCGAGAACGGGGATGCGGTTGCTGATGGCCTGGAAATCGTCCTGGGTGAGGTCGACGCCTACGCTGCGGGCCATGGCGATCAGGTGAAGCACGGCGTTAGTGCTGCCGCCGAGGACCATAATGGTGGTGATGGCATTCTCGAAGGCTTTGCGGGTCATGATGTCCCGCGGTTTGATATCTTTTTCCAACAGCAGGAGGATGGCTTTGCCTGCGGCGATGCATTCGTCTTTTTTCTCCTGGCTGAGGGCGGGGTTGGAAGAGGAATAGGGCAGGCTCATGCCGAGGGCTTCGATGGCGGCGGCCATAGTATTGGCGGTGTACATGCCGCCACAGGCGCCGGCGCCGGGGCAGGAGTTCATGACGATGCCTTTGAAATCGGCGTCGCTGAGGTTTCCCGCGATCTTTTGTCCAAGGGCTTCGAAGGCGGAGACGATATTGAGGTCTTGTCCTTTATAATGGCCCGGGGCGATGGTGCCACCGTATACCATGATGGAGGGACGGTTGAGCCGGCCCATGGCGATCAGACAGCCGGGCATGTTCTTATCACAGCCGGGCAGGGCGATGAGGCCGTCGTAATATTGTGCACCGCAAACCGCTTCGATAGAGTCAGCAATTACGTCTCTGCTCACGAGGGAATAGCGCATGCCGTCGGTACCGTTAGCCATGCCATCGCTTACGCCGATGGTATTGAAGATGAAACCTACGAGATTGGTATCCCAGACCCCTTTTTTCACGATCTGCGCCAGGTCATTGAGATGCATGTTACAGGTGTTGCCGTCATAGCCCATGGAGGCGATGCCTACTTGTGCCTTTGCCAGGTCTTCGTCGGTGAGTCCGAGGCCATAGAGCATAGCCTGTGCACCGGGCTGTGTAATGTCTTGTGTGAGCGTCTTACTGTATTTGTTCAGTTCCATTGCGGTTAGATAGTTTCCAGTTGATGTTTCTTTTGATCTTGCTTTGCTTTCTCTATGACGAGGTCTTTGTATGCCTGTTGCACCTTGCGGCTCAGTGTATCTTCCCAGCGAGTGGGGAAGGGTTTGTCGTCGTAGGATGTCCAACCAACGACTTCGGCGGCGGTGCCACAGAAGAAGGCGGCGTCGGCGCGGCGGAGATCATGCGGCGTGAAGGAACCTTCTTCCACGGGGATGCCCAGCTCCGCGCACAGTTCGAAGACGGTGGCGCGGGTGATGCCTGGGAGGATGTTGCCGGTGGCGGGGGTGAAGAAGCGGCCGCCTTTTTCAAAGAAGACGTTGGCGCCGGGGCCTTCTGCGATATAACCATTGATGTCGGTGAGAAGGGCTTCGTCGTATCCTCGCGCTTTGGCCTCCTGGCTTGCGAGAATGGAGTTGACGTAGTGGCCGGAGGCCTTGGCGGTGATCTTAAACCCTTTTGGGTTCGGACGTTGGAAAGAGGAGGTCATTACTTTCAGCAATTTCTCGCCGAGGAAGGGCGCCATTTCCCAAACCTGGATCGCGGTATAGGATTCGGTGTTGGGGTTGAAGCTCATGTTTGCCGGGGCGTAGACGATGGGGCGGATATAGGCGTCCTGCAGGTTGTTGCGTTTCAGGATCTCATAGGTGGCAAGGGTGAGTTCTTGCGACGAATAGGTGTAGGGCAGGTTGAGTGCTTCGGCGGAGCGTTTCAACCGGTCGTAGTGTTCGACGGGTTTGAAGATCCTTGTCTCGCCTGTTGCGGTCTGATAGGAGCGGATGCCTTCGAAGACGGCATAGCCGTAATGAAGGGACTGACCGTAGAGGTCGGTCTTTGTCTCTGATGCCTTTACGATCTTGCCGTCGAGCCAGAGGACTGTGTTTTCGTTATAATATGATGCCATATAAAAATGTATTTATCAAAAAAAAGCGACCCACCTTTTGGGAGGCGGGTCGCTGGTATCTTGTTTGTTTTGTTTAAATTACCATCCCTTTCCTCCCAGGAAGCCGTACACAATAATAATCCTCACCACAACGATCGTCACTGCGGCTATTTTGAGAATATTATATATGTTGCGTTTGTTCACGGAGGATGTTTCGTACTACGAATATACTCCCGCAATTTTAAATAAACAAAGAACTTTTGCCAATCGACCGAAAAATTTTCGAGCGGGCGGTTATATGATCGTCGACTTACGGAGTGCGATATTCTCTTTATGAATATCGCCAGGGGTCTTACCGCTGACGTAATCGCTGATCAGCTCACCGATCGTCGAGGTAAAATAGAAATTGATGGGGTCTATGTCTTTTGTCACGAAGCCATTCTGCAGGGTCCAGAGTGCTGCCTCCCGGATGCGGCCTGCTTCGGCATGGAGGCCGAAGTGGTCGAGCAGCATGGCTGCGGACAGGATGCTGCCGAGCGGATTGGCGATGTCTTTTCCGGCGGCCTGCGGATAGGAGCCATGGATGGGTTCGAAGAGCGCGGAGCTTTTGCCGATGGAGGCGGAAGGCAGCAAACCGAGGGAGCCGCTGATCACGCTGGCTTCGTCGCTTAGAATATCGCCGAACATGTTTTCTGTCAAGATCACATCGAATTGTTTCGGGTTAAGGATGATCTGCATCGCGGCGTTGTCGACGAAGAGAAAATCGACTTTTACGTCGGAATACTGCCTGGCGATATCCTGTACCACTTTGCGCCACAGGCGGGAGGTTTCCAGCACATTGGCTTTGTCCACCAGCGTGAGTTTTTTGCGCCGTTGCTGCGCGTGTTTAAAAGCCACGTGTGCAATGCGTTCGATCTCATCGCGGGTGTAGATGCAATCGTCCGAAGCTTGAGTTCCTTCGGGGTTTACTTCTTTCTTTCCAAAATAGATGCCGCCGGTGAGCTCGCGGAAGATGACGAAGTCGACGTCTTCGAGCATTTTGGCTTTCAGCGGAGACAGGTGCTGAAGGGCAGGGTAGGTGGTGACTGGCCGGATATTCGCAAAGAGTTGTAGTGACTTTCGTAGTTTGAGGAGGCCTTGTTCGGGCCGCACCTTTGCGGTAGGATCGGAATCATATTTAGGATGACCGATCGCGCCGAAGAGGATGGCGTCGCTGTTGAGTGCCGCCGCGATGGTCGCGTCGGGCAATGGGTCGCCGGTCTTATCGATGGCGCAGGCGCCCATGAGGTGATAGCTGAAATGAAATTCATGACCGCCAGCCTGGGCCACGGCGTTCAGCACTTTAACGGACTGGCGGGTCACTTCGGGCCCGATGCCGTCACCTTCGATGACTACGATGTTCTTTTCCATATATGGGTGTTTGGGTAAGGGTTCGTTTCATGCGTCTTAATATCGGGTTGCGTAAAGGCCTTCGAAATCTTCGATGTCTCCACGGATGCTCAGCAGGAAGTCGATATCGTCATAGCCGTTGAGCAGACAGGTTTTTTTATAATCGTTGATCTCGAATTTTTCGGATCGGCCGTTTGCCATGATCGTTTGCGGTTCGAGGTCTACGCCGATGATCGTCTTAGGGTCTTTTTCGATGGCGTTGAAGAGCTGTTGCAGGAAGTCTTCGCTGACAGTCACGGGCAGCAGGAAATTGTTAAGAGCGTTGTTTTTGAAGATGTCGGCGAAGAAGCTGCTGACGACGACATCGAATCCTGCATCCTTGATGGCCCAGGCGGCGTGTTCCCGACTGGAACCGCAGCCGAAGTTCTTGCCGGCTACGAGTATCTTGCCGCTATAGGTCGGGTTGTTGAGAACGAAATCTTTTTTAGTGTTGTCGCTGTTATAGCGCCAGTCGCGGAAGAGGTTGTCGCCAAATCCGTCGCGGCTCGTGGCCTTGAGGAAGCGGGCGGGGATGATCTGGTCCGTATCGATGTTGGCGATGTCGAGCGGGACGGCGGTGGATACTATTTTGCTTATTGCTTTGGACATGGTTGATGTTTAGATGAACTCACGGATATCGGCTACTTCCCCGGTGATGGCTGCTGCGGCTGCGGTGAGCGGGCTGGCGAGCAGCGTACGGGCATTGGGCCCCTGGCGGCCTTCGAAATTCCGGTTCGATGTCGAAATACAATATTTGCCGGCAGGGATCTTGTCTTCGTTCATCCCGAGACAGGCGGAGCAGCCGGGTTGGCGAAGCTGGAAACCGGCTTCGGCGAAGACCTTGTCGATGCCTTCGCGGATGGCCTGCTGTTCTACCTGCTTGCTGCCGGGAACGACCCAGACCTCGACGCCTGCTGCTTTTTTACGTCCTTTGACGAAGTCCGCGACGAGTCGCAGATCTTCGATTCGGCTATTGGTACAGCTGCCGATAAAGACATAGTCGATCTTTTGGCCTTTTATTTTGGCGCCACCCTCGAGGCCCATGTAGGTGAGGGCCTTTGGATCGGCGGTGGCAGGGATCTCGCCCGTGACGCCGACGCCCATACCGGGGTTGGTGCCGTAGGTGATCATGGGTTCGATAGCGGCGGCGTCGATAAAGATCTCTTTATCGAATTTTGCGTCTTCGTCGGAAAAGAGCTGTTTCCACTGCGCGAGTTTTTTGTCCCATAGCGTGCCTTTGGGTGCGAACTCGCGGCCTTTTATGTAATCAAAAGCCGTTTGGTCGGGGGCGATCATGCCGCCGCGGGCGCCCATCTCGATGCTCATGTTGCAGATGGTCATGCGTCCTTCCATGGAGAGGTCGCGGATGGCGGAGCCGGCGTATTCTACGAAATAGCCCGTGGCGCCGCTGGCGGAGATCTGTGCGATGATGTAGAGGATGATGTCTTTGGATGTCACGCCCTTGCCCAGCTGTCCTTCCACGTTGATGCGCATGAGTTTGGGTTTGCTTTGCAGCAGGCATTGGGTAGCCATGACCATCTCGACCTCGCTTGTTCCGATCCCAAATGCGATCGCGCCGAAGGCACCATGCGTAGAGGTATGGCTGTCGCCGCAGACGATGGTCATGCCGGGTTGGGTGACGCCTAGCTCGGGTCCGATGACATGAACGACGCCCTGATAGGGGTGGCCGAGGCCGTAGAGCTCGACATGATGTTTCTGGCAATTCTCTACGAGAGTCTGTACTTGAATACGGGACAGTTCTTCCTTAATGGGAAGGTGTTGATTCAGGGTGGGGACGTTATGATCGGCGGTGGCCACGATCTGTTGAGGGCGGAATAGTTCTATGTTCCTTTTTTCGAGTCCTTTGAAAGCTTGCGGGCTCGTGACTTCGTGGATGAAATGTCTGTCGATATAGAGCACGGAAGGACCACCATCGATAGTTTTAACGACGTGACGGTCCCAGATCTTTTCAAATAATGTCTTTGGCATACGATTTTTTTTATGCGACGATTGCGGTAGCCTGGTAGGCTTTGGCCAGCTCGTGCAGGTCTTCTTCCATCACTTCTTTTTTCGTATCGGCGACTTGAAGGAAACGATCGTACAGGACATCGATGTCGTTGCGGTTGAAGGCGCCGTAGCCGATGTTCTTCAACCGGAAGGCGAGGGCGCTGCGGCCGCTGCGGGCGGTGAGGACGATCCTGGATTCACCGGCACCTACTTCTTCGGGGTTGATGATCTCATAGGTGGAGGCATCTTTGAGGAACCCGTCCTGATGGATGCCGGAAGAATGTGAAAATGCATTGGCGCCTACAATTGCTTTATTGGGCTGTACCGGCATACGCATAGTATCGGAAACCAGCCTGCTCATCGGATTCAGCTCTTTTGAGTTGACGCTGGTATGGAAGCCGAGCTCGGGGTGTTGTTTGATGACCATCACGACCTCTTCGAGCGACGTGTTGCCGGCGCGTTCGCCGAGACCATTGATGGTACATTCGATCTGCCGGGCGCCGTTGCGGATGCCGGCGATGGAATTGGCTGTGGCCAGACCGAGATCGTTATGGCAATGGCAGGAGATGATGGCTTTATCGATGTTGGGCACTTTGTTCTTCAGCCAGGCGATCTTTTCGCCGTATTGGTCGGGAAGGCAGTAGCCCGTGGTATCGGGGATGTTCACAACAGTCGCTCCAGCTGCAATTACCGCTTCAATAACCCGAGCAAGGTAATCATTGTCAGTGCGGCCAGCGTCTTCAGCGTAGAACTCTACGTCGTCGACCAAGTTTCGGGCCCATTTGACGGCCTGGGTGGCGCGCTGCAGTATCTCCTCATGCGTCGCATTGAACTTGCCCTTAATGTGCGAGTCGCTGGTTCCGATGCCGGTGTGGATGCGGGGGCGACGTGCGGGTTTCAAAGCGGCGGCAGCCGTTTCAATGTCCTTCTGGACGGCGCGGCTCAGACCACAGACGGTAGCATTCCTGATGATACGTGCTATCTCTTCCACGGAATGGAAATCGCCCGGACTGGAGATCGGGAAGCCTGCTTCTATGATATCGACGCCAAGCGCCTCGAGTTGCAGGGCCAGTTCGATCTTTTCCTTGGTATTGAGCTTACAACCGGGTACCTGCTCGCCGTCGCGGAGCGTAGTGTCGAAGATGAAGATTTTTTGGTCGGACATTAGAGTAATTTTGCGCGGGAGATGCGTTGTCAGAAAATTAACGCATCCCCGCAAAGCGCTAATATCTGGCCTTCGGCCCACAGACCTTCGGTCTGTGTTTGAAAAGTGACTAAATTTAGGTCCGTTTATTTTCGCCTTAAAATCATAATTGCTACCTATTTACGCACCTTACAGGGGGTGATTTGGCCTGAAACCCGCTACTGGTAAGGACTTTAAAGTTTTAAATTACGATGCCCAACCGATCCTCAGACACCCTTTTTCAACTCATTAAATCTCTGGAAAAGTCCGAGAAACGGAATTTTAAGCTGTACATGAAGCGAAATTCCGGCAGCGAAGAACTGAAGAGTGTCCAACTGTTTGATGCTCTGGACAAAATGGAGGAGTATGACGAAGCCCAACTGTTAAAGAAAAACAAAAATCTCCTCAAACAACAACTCTCAAACGCCAAGGCATACCTGTACAGGGAGATCCTGAATAGCCTAAGATTGATTAGGAACGACGAAAACATTGATATTCAACTACATGAGCAATTGGATTTTGCCAGGATACTTTATAATAAGGGGCTCTATTTACAGAGTCTGAAGACTTTGGATAAGATAAAGGAGAATGCGCGGGCCCATAATCAAGTGACTTTTCTGCTGCAGGTATTGTTTTTCGAGAAGACCATCGAGTCGCTGCATATCACCCGGAGTATGCAGGACCGGGCCGACCAGCTTGCGACGGAGGTCGATGAGGTGAACGACAAGTTGAAGTCCATTAGTCAGTTAAGCAATCTTTCGCTGGAGCTATATAGTTGGTATATCCGAAACGGGGTGGCTCGGAACGAGAAGGACGAGGTTGCGGTGCAGGAGTTCTTTGAGCGGAACTTGCCGACGGATGTGAATGGCTGCGAGGGTTTTTATGAAAAGCTGTATCTCTATCAAAGTTATTCCTGGTATGCCTATATCCGGCAGGATTTCCTGAACTATTACCGGTATACGCAAAAGTGGGTCGATCTTTTCGAGAAGGAGCCGTTTATGCTGGCCATCGAGACCTCGCAATATATCAAGGGGATGCACAATTTGCTGGGGGCGCATTTCGACCTGCTGAACGATCAGAAGTTCCGCGAGACGATAAAGCAGTTCGAGGACTTCTCCGAGTCGGACATCGTCCGCAATAACGTGAACAATCGCATCCAGACGTTTGTCTATCTCTATATTTCCAAGCTTAACCAGCATTTTATCGATGGGACGTTCACGGAGGGGCTGGGGCTTGTCCCGTATATTGAAGACAAGCTCAAAGAATATTGGATCTATCTGGACCGGCACCGCATCCTGGTGTTCTATTACAAGATCGGGTGTTTGTATTTCGGTAGTGGGGATTATGAGCAGACGATCGTGTATCTCAACCGGATCATCAACCTGAAGATGGATCTGCGGACCGATCTGCAATGTTATTCGCGGCTGCTGCATCTGATCGCGCATTATGAGCTGGGGAACTTTTCCCTGCTCGAATATCTGACCAAATCCGTGTACCGGTTCATGGCGAAGATGGAGAATTTGTCTCTAGTGGAGGAGGAGATCTTCAAATTCCTCCGGAAGTCGTTCAATGTGACGCCGGACCGGTTGCGGCCGGAGTTCGAGAAGCTGGTGGAGAAGCTGAAGAAATATGAGAAGAACCGCTTCGAGACGCGGGCGTTCGTGTATCTGGATATAATCTCGTGGCTCGAGAGTAAGATACAGAATGTGCCGGTGCAGGATGTGATACGAGAAAAATATTTAAGCGGCAAGCGAAGAGGATAACGGCTAATGTCGGGCCTTCGGCCGAAACGCGTCCCGCGTTTCCTGTCCTGGCTCGAGAGTAAGATACAGAATGTGCCGGTGCAGGATGTGATACGAGAAAAATATTTAAG
>JAICXX010000285.1 GCA_025934485.1 Chitinophagaceae bacterium | reverse complement strand
CCACTCAAGCTAATAGATGATTTAAAAACTTTTTTAAAAACTAACTCAGCTGCCATGCTAAAAAAGCAATTTGCATTTTTGCAAAGAGGGAAGTTTATTGTCTTTTTACTTCTCTTTTTAAGTGCTTCGAATTTTTCATTCGCCCAGGAAAAATTAACCGTAAGCGGTACAGTCACCTCGGATAGCAGCATGCCGCTATCCAGCGTGTCGATAAGCATAAAAGGACAATCCGGCGGTACCACCACAGACGCCCGTGGAGCATTTACTATCAGAGTCGACAAAGGCGCTACGCTCATATTCTCTATCGTCGGTTATGAAGAAAAACAGGTAAAAGTCGACAACCCAACCACGGACCTAAGCATCAAGCTCGCCTCAAAATCCTCGGCCTTAAACGACGTGGTGGTCATAGGCTACGGTACCCAAAAGATAAAAGACGTCACCTCCGCGATCACCGCCGTTAACCTCGGCGACGAAAGACAGCGGCCCGTAGTGAATGTCATGCAGGAATTGGCAGGCAAGGCCGCCGGCGTACAGGTACAACAGTCAAACGGCGCACCTGGCCAGGATTTCCAGGTCCTCATCCGGGGCTTTACCTCTTTAAGTGGTAACGCTACCCCCGTCTACGTGGTAGACGGTATCGTCGGCTACAACATCGCGACCCTCGACGTCAACAACATCGCCAGCATCACGATCCTCAAAGATGCCTCCGCCACGGGCATCTATGGTGTTGCAGGATCTGCCAATGGTGTAGTACAGATTACCACCAAAAAAGGCGTAGCCGGACAGGCAAGAATAGATGGCGATTTCAGCCAAAGCATCCAGTCTGTAACAAAAAAACTCGATGTATTAAATGGTGTACAACTGCACGCATTGCAGATCGACGAATTTACCAACGCCGGTCGCGCTTCCGATACCGCAGGCATTAGATTACCTGCTAATTGGCAGAACATCAACAACAACTGGCAGAACATGTTGTTCAGAACCGCGCCGATCACCAGGGCCAGCATCCGTGTCTCCGGCGGCGATAGCAAAGGCGGGAATTACGCTCTTAACCTCGGTTATTTGAACCAGCAAGGGATCATGCCGACTATCGGTTCCAAAAAATACTTCGCAGGGTTAACCGCCGAGACGAAATTAACCAAATGGTTGACCATCGGCGGTAGAGCGGATTATGTCCGGCAGATCACCAACAACATGCCGGGTGGAACCCAGGGTACTACCGGTCACGGCGGCGGTGGCTCAGGCGCCGTTACGGGAGCTGCCATTGCCTTTTCACCCTATGCCTCGCTCAAAGATCCCGCCACCGGTTTTTATGCGGTCGACAACAGCAACGGACAAGCCATACCGAACCCCCTCGGTCAGTTGTATGGCACCTCGGACGTTACGACCTTCAATATCATTAATGCAGAGGGACATGTCAATATCCGGCTGCCCTTCGGTATAACCTATACCAACCGCATCTCCGGGAACATTTCGGATAACTTCGAAAATATTATCCAAAATCCCAAGCTCACCTCCGGTGCCAATTCTGTAGGTGGTACGGCCGTATACAACACAACCCAAAACTATACCTGGCTCTGGGATAATATCCTCGAATACAACCAGCAGTTCGGTAAGCACAGCATCGACGTCATCGCAGGTCTCGAAGCCAGTAAGTTTTCGGATCAATATTCACAAAATGGCGGCAGCGGCTTCCCGATCGCCGGCATCTATTCGATCTCCAGCGCCTCCAGCCGGTCGACTACGCAGGATTTAGGTTCGTACGACTACTGGTCCAAATATTCGCAATTCGGCCGCTTACTGTACAACTACGACGAAAGATACCTGCTCACAGCAACGATCAGACGCGACGGTTCGTCGCAATTGGGTGTCAACAACCAATACGCAACCTTCCCGGCCGTTTCCGCGGGCTGGCGCATTATCAATGAAGATTTCATGAAAGATCAGAATATCTTCAGTGACCTCAAGATTCGTGCTGGCTATGGCGAAACAGGCAACCTGCCAAGCGCCTACTATCCCTCCTACGACGTACTGAACGTCACTTCAGGTCAGGTAACCTACGATCCGGGCGGTGCCACCTACCCGGGCCTCGGCCTCAACGGAACGGCTGCAAACCCGACCATCAAATGGGAACAAACGAACCAATTGAATATCGGTGCGGACGCCGCCTTCTTCAGCAACAGACTCCGGCTAACTGCGGACTATTACAATAAACACACAACAAACCTGCTCTACACCAGCAACCTTCCGCCATCCTCCGGCCAGAGCAATGTGGTAGTCAACCTGCCCGGCAAAGTATTGAACCATGGATTGGAAATCACCCTCTCGGGCGATATCTTAAAAAATACCGCCATCCAGTGGACAAGCACATTTAACATTGCATTTAACAGCAACAAGATCGAAGCGAACATCACACCGATCGCTGGTGGCGGCATCCCCTCCGGTGCAGCCTCCTGGTTGAAAAATGGCTATTCTATCGGCTCCTTCTTTGGTTATATCTCCCAGGGTGTGGACCCGCAAACGGGCTACATCAAATATGCCGATCCCGACAAAACGGGCAAAGCCGAGAACAACCTGTACCTGGGTAAGGCCTTACCCACAGGCTTCGGCGGCTGGAACAACGACCTGACCTATAAGGGATTTTCATTGGATGTGCTCATCGACTATTCGTTTGGCAACAAAGTATTCAACGCAAACCGCTACGAAGAAGATGGCATGTATGACCTCACTAACCAGCTGACAACGGTATTGCACCGTTGGAGAAAACCCGGCGATGTCACCGACATACCCCTCGCCATCCTTAAGGAGAACGCCTCGAACCAAACCAACAATCCCTATGAGAACGGCAACCAAAATGTGTCGAGCCGCTACGTAGAGAACGGCTCGTTCGCGAGACTCAAGAATATAGCCCTAAGCTATGATTTCACAAAATACGACTTTGTCAAATCCATCGGGATCAGAAGCCTTCGCGTTTACGTTTCCGCCGAAAATCTCGTGACCGTCACCAAGTATTCAGGTTACTCTCCCGATCTCAACACGAGCAGCCTGACCGCTAACTCGCAATCGACTACACAGGGTATCGATTTTGGTGTCTATCCATTAGCTAAATCGATCAACTTCGGCGTCAACGTAGGATTCTAACACATTAAATTCATTACAATGAAAAAATTGAACAATATGCGAACCAAACATTTTTCACTCCTGCTAGCCGCAGTAGGGTTATTGATGGTTACGTCCTGTAAAAAAGACTTCCTGAACATCACACCGCCCAATCAGGTATCCAGCCAATCCGCAAATACACTCGCCGGGCTCCAGCAGATCATGAATAACGCGTTTGAGCAATTGTCGGATGCCGGCGGACACTATTATCCCTGGTTTATGCTGGTGAACGAAGACGTACGGTCTGATAATAGCTACGACGGACAAACGGATAACAATGCAAGCGAAGGGATCACGGCATGCGACAACTTCACCGATAACGCCACCACCTCCGACGGCCGCGGCTGGACCGAGCTTTACGGGATGATCGGAACTTGCAATCTCCTGATAGACATCGCCGCAAAACCCAGCTCGGACGCTGCATTGACGGATTCGGCAAGAACGCAAATGGTGGCCTCGGCCAAATTTTTAAGAGCCCTTCATTACTTTAACCTGGTTAAAGCCTATGGCCCCGTCGTTCTGACCTTGCATACTTATTCGACGGACACTGCCGTCAGACAAGCCCGCGCGGGCCTCGCCGACTGCTACAAGCAGATCGTTACCGACCTCACGGACGCGATCGCTGGTTTACCCAATAGCTATCCCACTGCCGTCGATCAGCATACCAGGGCTACAAAACCCGCAGCCCAGGCACTACTGGCAAAAGTATACGCTCAGGAAGGAGATTACACGGATTGCTTAACCGCCTGCAATGCTGTCCTGCCCGCCGCCTATGGCGGGACCGGCTTAAGCAGCTTCAGCCTCGTAAGCAATTTTGCCGATCTGTTTGACGACAACAACTCGACAAACACCACAGAGTCCTTTTTTGAAGTTGCACACGTAGGCGGCACTAATGCCCCCACCCGTAACTATGCAACCTGGTTGATCGCACCTTCCGATTATAACCTCACCATTCCGGACCCGTTCACAAAATTCTGTACCCCCACTCAGGATCTGGTAAACGACTTTAGAAGCTCCGGCGACTCCGTCCGTTTGCATGCGATCATGGTCTTTGAAAATGATTCGACGGTCTTCACGCCCGGCCGCATCTTCTTCGACAACCCGAACCACTATCCTACCACTGCCACCACCCAGATTCCCTACCTGCTCACCCGCGGTCAACGTGTTCAGGGCGGTACCTATGCTGCAGGTGGCAGTCAGACGATCATCATGCTCCGCCTCGCAGATATCATCCTGCTGAAAGCAGAAGCATTGAACAATACCGGCAACACGGGAGACGCTATTCCCCTGGTCAATGCGATCCGCGCCCGGGTACACCTCGCCCCGATCACCGTCACGGCCCAATCCGACGTAGCCCTCGCGATCCTTCACGAAAGAAGACTGGAATTCGCAGGACAAGGATACCGCTGGAGCGATCTCAAAAGATTCGGTGGCCAGTACACGATTGACCTGATGAATAATTTCACAGACTACACAGGACAAAAACTGTACACCATCACTTCCACCAATCTCCTGGAGCCCATTCCCATCGGAGAGTTGAACAGCAATCCCGATTGTACACAAAACCCTGGCTATTAATGAGAGCTATTATCTTAAGAGGCGTTGCTTTTGCAACGCTTCTTTTTAACTACGCCTATAGCCAGACCTCCCAACCCAAAGAAAAGACCACCTTTCAAACCGGTGGCGTCTGGAAACCCACAACCGATATCAGATCCGATGAAGCGATTGTGTATGGTGTATCGGACCACCCGGGGATGACCTTCGAACAGCGGGTACAATCCTGGCGCGACCGGGGCTACAAAGCAGCCTTCATGACCGGGATCGCCTGGGGCGGCTACCAGGACTATTTTACCGGGAAGTGGGACGGCACACCTCATTTCGATGAAGGCCAAAAGGAGCAGAACGGCGATACCATTTGGCATGGCCGCCTCACCCCCTATATTGTACCGACAAAAAATTTCCTATCCTATTTTAAGGAAAAGATCATCAAACGTGTCATCGACGCCGGTGTCGATGTCATTTACCTCGAAGAGCCCGAATTTTGGGCCCGTGCGGGCTATAGCAAAGCCTTCAAAAAGGAATGGCGGGACTACTATGGCTTCGACTGGCGTCCCCAGCATGAATCGGCCGAAAACACCTATCTGTCCAACAAACTAAAATACCATCTCTATTACCGGGCACTGGAAGATGCGCTGACTTATGCAAAAACGTACGGCAAAAGTAAGGGCATGAATGTCCGCTGTTATGTGGCTACCCATTCCCTGTTAAATTACTCGATGTGGCAGATCGTCAGTCCAGAAGCCAGTCTTGCTTCCCTGTCCTGTGTGGATGGATACATCGTGCAATCGTGGACCGGCACCGCGCGCGAACCAAACTATTTCAACGGGATCGCAAAAACGCGCACTTTCGAAACCGCCTTTCTGGAATATGGGTGTATGCGGTCGATGACGGCGCCTACTAACCGGAAGCTTTTCTTCGAAAACGACCCCGTCGAAGATGTCCGGCGTGACTGGAGTGATTATAAAAAGAATTATGAGACGACCTTTTCGGCCGAGCTCTTCTATCCCGATATCGACAATTATGAAGTGATGCCATGGCCCGACCGTATCTTCGATGGCCAATATTATATCAGCCGGACGAGCAATGAAAAGGCGCCGATGCCGGGGCCGTACTCGACCCAACTCCTCGTCATGATCAATTCTCTGAACAGCATGCCTGTCTCGGACAACAGGACATCCGGGACGCAGGGTATCAGCGTGCTGATGGGCAATTCACTCATGTTTCAGCAGCTTCCCACCCACGACAATGGGAAAGCCTTCGAAGACCCCTATTTCTCCAATTTCTATGAGACTTCGGGCATGTTCCATCGTTATCCTACAAGCTACAAGCTG
>JAICXX010000047.1 GCA_025934485.1 Chitinophagaceae bacterium | reverse complement strand
TAGCGCGTCTCCCGCAAAGCGCTAATGTCTGTCGTTCCGACAAGGCCCCTTCGGGGACCTTAAATTGCGGGAGACTCGCTTTAAAATAAATTAGCGCGTCTCCCGCAAAGCGCTAATGTTTGTCGTTCCGACAAGGCCCCTTCGGGGACCTTTTTGGTAAGTTGTATAATCGTTTGAATCATAATTAATATTGCTTAGCGGTCAGTTAAAATAATACCCCTGCTCCGCCGGTAAAAAGATGAAAATTTAATGCTTCCTTAACGCGCCACCTGCAAGAACCTGCAATTTTGAATATATATAATATACGAAAATGTGAATAATTCTTCTAAATAAGATACACGGAAAAGTGGGTGAAATGGAAGATATACCTATATTCGCATACTCTATTAAATAAGCCTGCCTGTCGAAAAAATATAAGCAAGGTTGACCTACAAAATATTCAACCGAAACCAACTGCATGAAAAAATCCGCCCTTAGTCAGGCGGGTTTTTTGTTTTATCCCCCTCTCCTCTTACTCATTTACCCCCGCTCGTTGAAAGAAAATACCTCCTTTGCCAAGGCCAAATAAGCCTTCAAAACATATTACAAAAAATCATTACTATTATATTGCAATTAATAATAATACAAAATCTCCTTACCGCACCGCTGTCTCTCTCAATCGCCGCACCGTTTCAGAGATCCTGCCGATAGCATAGTCGACTTCCTCCGCCGTCGTCCACCGGCCGAGCCCCAAGCGCAGCGAACTATGCGCGAGGTCGTCGTCGACACCAAGGGCCTTTAGGACATAACTCGGTTCCATGGAAGCCGAAGTACAAGCCGAGCCAGAGGACAAGGCCACGTCTTTGCCCAGCCCGGCGAGGAGCGCCTGTCCGTCTACTCCATTAAAAGAGATATTAGTAGTATGTGGTAAGCGATGTTCCCGGCTGCCATTCACCGTCGCCCCGATCCGCAGGAGCCCCTGTTCAAGCCGGTCCCGCAGCGCCCCCAGCCGCAGGGATTCCGCCGATGCTCCACCGGCTCCCGCCAACACTCCGCCTGATCCCGTCGCCAACTCCTGCCGGCAAAGTTCGCAGGCCATACCCAGCCCAACGATAGCCGGGACGTTGAGGGTGCCGCTCCGCATGCCGCGTTCGTGACCGCCGCCATCCATTTGGGCGCTCAGCCTGACGCGTGGGTTGCGTCGCCGCACATAGAGCGCCCCGATGCCTTTGGGCCCATAGATCTTATGTGCGCTGAGGGTGAGGATATCGATGCCGTCCGCATTGACATCCACCGGTATCTTGCCTACGGCCTGTACGGCGTCCGAGAAGAACAGCGCCTCGTGCCGCCGCGCGATGGCGCTGATGGCCTTTATCGGTTGAATGGCTCCAATTTCATTGTTGGCGTACATCACACTGATGAGTATCGTCGTGGGCCGGATCGCGGCCTCGAGCTCGGCCAGGTCGATGAGGCCATCGTGATCCACGGGCAGGTAGGTCACCTCGCCGCCGAGGCGTTCGATATGGTGACAGCTATCCAGCACCGCCTTGTGTTCCGTCGCCACGGTGATGATGTGATTGCCTTTGGTGGCGTAAGCTTCAAAGACGCCTTTGAGGGCGAGGTTGTCTCCTTCGGTTGCACCGGAGGTGAAGACGATCTCTTTGGGCTCCGCCCCGATGAGCAGGGCAACCTGTTCCCGCGCGACTTCCACCGCCTCCTCCGCCGCCCAGCCGAAGGCATGGCTCCGGCTCGCCGCGTTGCCAAATTTTTCATTGAAGTAAGGGAGCATCGCCTCCAGCACCCGCGGGTCGACGGGCGTCGTGGAGTTGTAATCGAGATAGATGGGCAGCTTGACCATACCACAAAGTTACATTATGTTTGTTGCGGTGGCGTACCCTAAAACTGCTAACAATGAAACGCCACATCCTCACAATCGCTGCCTACCTGGTCTCTCTGCTTGCTCATGCACAGCCGGCTGGTAATCCCGCGCCCACGCCTCTCACGATCATCACCGCCAACCCCGGCACCGGCGCCAGTTCCAGCATCGTCATCAGCGATTCACCTATCTTCTATCTCGATTCCGTCCATACCACCCGCGGCGGTGCTGTCCGGGATATCGCCACCGTGCGGAACAAAATCTTTGTCACGCCGTGGTCCTTATTTTATGACCGGCTTATGGATAATCCGCGCCCCTATGTTTTCTGGATTCAAGCCGGCATCCGCAATGATGCGGATAGCGCCCAGGAGCTTTCACTGGCCTACGGCAATCTCGATTTTGTGGATGCATGGCTGATCCCCGCCCCTGGCGCCGCGTCGTCGCCATCTCGCGGCGCCGCGCAACCCGCCCCTGGCGCGCCCCAGGCGATGTCGTCGCCTCAATATGTTCCGGCCGGCAGTCTTCGTCCCCCGCCTTCGGGCTCATCCTATCTGCAGCGGCGAAGCGGCACCACCCCGTTGCAACTGCCGCCGCATACCAGCGCGACGCTGCTCGTCCGCGTCCGGCAACTCACCGATGACTATTCTTTCGATGGTTTCGCGCTGTACGACCAGGCCTCGCTGAGCGCCGGTATTGTAAAAGACCTGCCGGCGGACCATGCCTTCCTCGTGATCCAGATGTTGTTCCAGGGTTTCCTGCTTTGCC
This sequence comes from Chitinophagaceae bacterium, assembly GCA_025934485.1. Classification (GTDB taxonomy): domain Bacteria; phylum Bacteroidota; class Bacteroidia; order Chitinophagales; family Chitinophagaceae; genus Puia. The sequence continues at coordinate 31,440 of JAICXX010000047.1, read as the reverse complement.
AACTGCTCTATGTCCTTGTGCAGTGGTTTATCGTCCGCCGGCCGGAGTACATGTACTACTTCCTGTATATGCTGTTGATCGCCGGCTATTTTCTCAGCAAGCAGGAATCGCTCTTCGGCGTGCGGCTGCTCTTTACCCGTTGGCCACCGCTGAGGATCTATCTCGGGAAGACGTTGCTGATCATGCCCTATTATGTGTACTTCCGTTTTGTACGCAGCTTTCTGGACTTCCCGCGCGACTATCCCCGACTGAATTATTGGGTGATCAGGCTGGAATATTTTCTACTCGCCTATGCGTTGGCCGACTTCGTCTTTATCCTGACGACCTTTGACCGTGGGGTGCAGACACTCGTGTATACGGTCGTCTTTTCGATCGTCTTCCTGATCAGCCTGGGCTTTACGATCTATCTCGTAAGGTATCGCCAACCGCTGATCTACTTTATTCTCGCGGGTTCGGTGTTCGTGGCGACCGGGCATATCCTGGGACTGGTATTCAGCTATCTGGAGATCATACGGCATATCGATCTGGGCGTCCCCGATATCTTTGTGTTCCCGCAGAGTGGTATCGTGCTCGAGATCTTATGTTTCACCGCTGGTCTTAGCTATAAGAACCGGAAGATCGAGCAGGAGAAGATCTCCGGGCAGGAAAAGCTTATCGAGCAGCTCAAGGCCAACGAGCTCCTTCAGGCCCGCATGCAACATATCCGGAATAAGATCGCCCAGGACCTGCATGATGACATCGGGTCGACGCTGAGCTCCATCTCTATCTTAAGCGACCTTGCGATGCGTGGCAACAGCAGCTTGCAGGCCATGGAGACGATGGGCGAGATCAAGGACAGCTCGCTGATGCTCATGGAGCGGATGGATGATATCGTCTGGAGCATCAATCCCCGTAATGATTCGCTCGAGAATCTGCTGATGCGCGTCCGCCATTTCGCCACCACCCTCTTCGAAGCCCGTGGTGTCGAATACACCATCGACATCGCCAAAAATATTCACGAGGTCCGGCTGCCTATGGACTACCGCCAGCACATCTATCTTATCCTCAAAGAGGCCATCAATAACCTGGTCAAGTACGCCCACGCCACCGAGGCCTTTATCGAGGTCCGCTTCGACCAACACCATCTCACGCTCAGTGTCCGCGATAACGGCTGCGGCTTCGAGCCCGCGGCCCTGCCCATCAACAGCGGCGGCGACGGCCGCAGCGAATCCCGCACCGGCCCAGCCAGCTCCGGCACCGGCGGCAACGGCCCAGCCAGCCCCGGCACCGGCGGCAACGGCCTCCCGGGCATATTCCACCGCGCTAGTCTGATGGATGCCCGCGTCGAGATCATCAGCGCCCCCGGCCAAGGCACCTTGATCCGTCTGCAAGTCGACCTTGCGTGAGTGAATATCCGGCTAATGCGCCGCAAGCCCATCGTGGCCGCCGGGCCCAAAAATCAGATGAACATCCGATTGCAAATGCTTTCAAAATTTCGCATATTTGACCAAGACAAACCGCGCCACCACATGATCAAGATAGCCATCGTAGAAGACAACAACACCCTGCGTTCCAGCCTGGAAAGCATGTTCAACCTCACGGATGGGATGCGTTGCGTGGCGTCTTTGAATAACCTCCTCAATGTCGTCAGCCAGGTCGGCACAGCCCTGCCCGACATCATCCTCATGGACATCGGCCTCCCCAACATCTCCGGCATCGAAGGCGTGCGTACCGTCAAGACACATTTCCCCGCGATCCAGGTGCTGATGTTCACTGTGTTCGACGACGACGAAAAGATCTTCGACGCGATCCGTGCCGGCGCTTCGGGCTATCTGCTTAAAAAGACCCCACCGGCCGAGATCGTCGAGGCCATCCGCGACCTCTATCATGGCGGCGCCCCCATGACGTCCAGCATTGCCCGAAAGGTCATCCAAAGCTTTCAGGCCGTGGCTCCCGGTGCAGCTGTCGCGGATTACCAGCTCACCGTCCGCGAGAACGAGATCCTCTACTCGCTCGTCGACGGTCTCAGTTATAAAAAGATCGCCGACAAATACTGTGTCAGCATCAGCACCATCCGCACGCATATCTGCAATATCTACCACAAGCTCCACGTCAACTCCAAGGCCGAAGCCGTCGCCCGCGTGCTGAGCCCCCGGAAATAGCCCTCGGAAATAGCCCCCGCAAATGAGGCCCGCTCCCGGATCATAAACGGCCCACCGGCGAGCCCCACCCAAATTCATATATTCATCCGATTGACTCGCGCCCGCTTTTATCGTGTCTTTGCCAAAACACACGACCATGAAAAAATGCCCCGCCAAAGCCGCCCTCCTGACGGCAACACTGATGATCGTCGTTCCCACCTTCATTCGCGCCCAGGTCACCGATCCCAAACAGGTGGCTGCCCAGAACGCCAGCGATCACGCGAACAACGATGTCAATAACAGCATCGACAACGGGCTCAACAAAACGGAAAATGGCATCAAAGGCCTCTTCAAGAAAAAGAACAAGAACGGGAAAACAGACACAACGGCAAAAGCCGCAACCGGCTCACCAGCAACCGGGCCAACCGCAACCGGGGCCGGCCCTACAGCCCCCACGGGCCCGGTAAGTCTCACGGCCTACGCTAACTACGACTTCGTCCCAGGCGAACAAGTAGTCTTCGAAGACCATTTCACCGACGACCAGGACGGCGAATTTCCCGCTCACTGGCATCTCGACAAAGGCCAGGCTATCATCAACAAGGTTGCCGGCGACCCCGCCTTTTTCCTCACTCAAGGAAATTATGTACGCGTCGCCCCCCGCATGAAAACCGAAAAGGACTATCTGCCCGAAAACTTCACCGTCGAATTCGATTTTTTTCCCACCGAAGGGGCCTATATGCCCATGCTCCTGTTCACCACCGACAAGGACGAAGGCCGCGATATCCAGTTTGGCAAGGAAGTCAGCACGGGCTACTTCAAATCAGACTTTAGCGCCGACTATCCCGGTGACAAATCTGACGAGCACTACTTTGGCCGCTGGCATCATGCCGCCATGATCAAAAAAGGAGATCAGATCAAATGCTACGAGGATCAATACCGGGTCCTGGTCATCCCGGAATGCGTGGACTGTAAAATGAGTTATGTGGAAGTCGGCGGCATCGGCGACGCGGAACATCCCATCGTCTTTCGCAACTTCCGAATAGCCGAAGGGGGGAATATGAACCTCATCGGACAGAAATTCACCGATGCGAAGATCGTCACACATGGCATCAATTTCGACGTCGACAAGGCAACCATCAAGCCCGAGAGCATGGGCACGCTCAATATGATCGTGAATGTGATGAAGACCAACCCTGATCTGAAATTCGAGATCGATGGCCATACCGACAATACCGGCACCGCAGAACACAATCTCGGCCTCAGCCAGCAACGCGCGGACGCGGTCAAGACCCAGCTCATAGCCATGGGCATCGATGCCGGCCGGCTCAGCACCAAAGGGTTCGGTGACACAAAACCCCTTAGCGACAATAATACACAGGAAGGAAAGGCAAACAACCGCCGCGTAGAATTCGTGAAGAAGTGACCACGCACAAGACGGGTGTCGCGTCGTGTGAAAGGTCGTCGGTGTTGTTCAGAGTGACCGTCGGCTCCGGAGACAGGCCCGGACCGGCGGCACTTAATTATACGGAATGATCACAAACGGCACCATGATCGGCTGCTGCCCATGCAACCCGGTGAGCCGCACAAAATAGGTCCCTGCGGCCAGTTTCGTATTGAAAGGCACATAGATCGTACTCGACGCCATTGCCTGAGTTCGTTGCACCACCGCGCCACTCGCCGCGATGATATCCACCTGCCAGTCGCCAGGCTCCTGACCCGTCTGCAGATTGATATAGCTGGTAGCAGGATTGGGGTAGACCCGCAAGCCCGTACCGGCGGCAGCAACCGAAGAAGAAGTACCCGCCACATTCACCTCCTGGATCGCCGAAAAGGATTGTTTGGCCTGATCGTGGATCTGCAACCGGTAAAAGACATTACCCGAGACCGAATCTTCGAGGTTATCGGTATAGCTGTAATCGGCGCCACTGGCATCGCCCTCGGCCGTGACCGAATTGACGGTGGCAAAATTCTGGCCGTCCCTGCTGCGCTGGATATCGTACACGCGGTTAGCGGTCTCATTCACGGCCGCCCACGTAAGACCTGCGATATGCGGCGCCGTTAGTGCCGCGCTGAAACGGGTAAGCGTCGTCGCGAGGACCGTATTGCCGTCGCCCCCACCGTTAAAATAATACTTCACCGTGAAGTGCATGGTGTTATTGATATTCGCGCTATAGGAATAGGTAGCATTGTTGACGGTGCTGAGATCCGTATAGGTGAAAGACAAATAGTTGAGCGCTACCGCGCCGGTACCCAAAAATGGCGCGACATTACCCGTGATGCTATCGCTGGAGACGTGGTTGGTCAAAAATGCGAATGGGGGTTGCGTCTGTACCTGTCCCGAAACCAGGGGATAAGAGTTGATCTGCTGCGTCACGATGTTAGAAAAGGGCGAGCTGAGCGCACTGCCGGTGATCTGATCATCCTGACCGAGCGTCAGTGTATAAGTTGCGCTCTGGTTATCGGCATTGGTAAGTGTAAAGCCGTACTGCGAGTTTACTGTAGCACTGAGGTTCACGGCGACAAGCGTACCGGAGTCGGGACTGAATTGCGGCACGTTGATGTTGAACACACCGAAACCATTACTTGTCAGCGACGTGTCGTACGTGTGAACGGAAAGGGCGTTCGGGTTTTGCGCTTGAACAGAATTATGAAACATCATTCCTATGCACAATACCAGGCCCACTTTGATGTGCGGAAAACGTGCGTCCAGAAAATTAGCGCGTTTTCCGCAAAGCGCTAATGATTGGCCTTTGGCCGGCGGCCTTGTAAGCCGCTGGAGGAAGGAAATGCGGTTTCCCATATCGGACGGATAATATTGGATTTTAGAATGCCTATTTAACTCACGACACACAAGGTTTATTTTGTACGTCCTTGACAAACCTACGATTTTATTCAAGTTTGGCACGCCACCACTTAGCCCAAAATGGGAAAATAAGTGTATTGTTTACCCCAATCTGGGAAAGTTTCCGTTCAGGCACCACCTCGAACACAAAGTATGCCAAAAAAGCAGCCGCCCCCATTCGGGAGGCGGCTGTGAAAATCAAAACCTAATAATTACTTGGTGATCAGAAGTTTACTGATTTGACGGGAACCGTCGGCGGCAGAAACCACGATGAGATAGTTACCCTCCGGGTAGCTGTTAACGGCAAGTGGAACAGTTGTTCCGCCCGCATTGGCTACATTTTTCTCCTGCAGGAGTGCACCGGATGCGTTAAACAGACGAATTAACATGGATTCTCCAGCCGTGCCGTTTAACGTAATGTTCACATAATCGCGGGCGGGGTTGGGATAGATGCTCACACCGGTAACGATGCCTTGCGTAACTGCCTTCACATCGGAATAGGTGAATGAACCGTCTTTATCGACCAACTGTAACCGGTATTCGCTGGTAACCTGTGCCGGCTTGCTATCGGTGAAGGAATAGTTCAGGGGAATGCTGGAGTTGCCGGCAGCCGCCACCGTACCGATCTCGCTCCAGGAAGCGCCGGCATTGGTGCTGCGCTGGACGCTAAAATGGTCGGAATTGCTCTCCGTAGCCGTAGTCCAGCTAAGATCTACGGCGCCATCGTTGAGGGCTGCGTTAAAGCCGCTGAGGATGATGGGCAGGATACCGCTGCCGCTGTTCAGCTCCGCGAAGCCGGTAGCAGAAGATCCGTATTTGGGCCCCGTGCTGAGGCTTACCGTATTGCCGACGAAGTAATAATCGGCCCCGGTGCCATATTGTTTAAAATAACCCTCGGGCGTGGTTGCATTGGTGGTAATAAATACCCCATCGTAATCGCCTGCGGTCGTAGCATCTAATTTGCTCGTTGCATCCGATAGCACCAGGGTATTGTTAGTGCTGGCCGAATTGTCCATAAAGACACCGTTCGCGCCCGTGAAAGTATTGGTTTGACCGGAATTGTCGATCACCAGGGTCACACCAGGACCCACGACCAGCGAAGAGTTGCCGCTCAGGTTTATGCCGGTGTTCATGTGGATCACACCTGGGGCGTTGAGCTCGATCAGACAGCTGCTGCAGTTGGCAAGGGGCTGACCGGTTGTCCCGTCCCAGATGGGAACGCCGCTGCCAGCGCTCCAATTAGAGGCGCCGAGGGCAAGTACAGGAGTCGTTTTGTAGGTGTGGGCGTACGTTTGCGCCGAAACCGATGAAGAAATACAAGGACTGAGCGCAATCAAAAGCGACAGTGTTGAAGGGTAGAGCTTTTTCATGTTCACAAAGTGGTTGAATAATTGAATGTGGTTCAAATAGCAAAACAGGCTTTGCCTGAGGTAAACCATAGTCAATAGTGGATTCTATTCCCATAGAAAAACATTGGATTATCCAGTTTTCAACCAGATCAATGGCGCGGGTACATTAGAATTGCAGGCAATGGAAAAAAGTTTGCCAATGCAAGTCTGAAAGGAATTTCTGAATTTAAAGAATGGTTTTAAACAAAAGAGGATGATTGGGGTACTACGCGATCAGGTGACGATGCTAAAATTCGTCTGTGCGTGTCTTCGAGGAAGGGTACAGGCGATAAAAGTAGAATAAAAACTAAATCCTTGCAAGTAAATGGGGATAATTTTTTGACTATCGGGGTTAGCCGGCGTCATCGGCGGTGTCTACTTTGTTGAGTCCCAGCTTATCAAGGGCCAGCTGTGCGGCAATCTGGCTGGCGTCTTTTTTGTTGTAGGCCTTGCCCTGGGACAGCAGCTCGCCGTCTACCACGGCACCCACGGTGAACAGTCTGCGCCCGCCTTCGACCCGCTCGTCGAGCGTTTCGAACTCCAGGTTCTTGCCGTTGCGGTTCGCCCAGCCATAGAGTTTATTCTTATGGTTGATCTCCAGGTTTTCGAGGTCGTCGAGGAAAAGGTAGGGCTGGATCACCCGCTCCATTACCCACTGCCGGGTCTTGTCGAAACCTTTGTCGAGATAGATGGCGCCAACGATGGCTTCCAGCGTATTGCCGAAGATCTGGCTCATCTTGAGGCTGCTGTCGAACTTGTTGAAGTTGCTGATCTTCTTCAACCCCATCTTGATGGCGATCTCATTGAGCTGGTTGCGGTTGACCATCTTGCTGCGCATCTCTGTGAGAAAGCCTTCTTCCTTATAGGGATATTTCTTGAACAGGAAATCGGCGATGATAGCGCTTAAGATGGCGTCGCCAAGATATTCCAGGCGTTCATTGTTCTCGTCGGCTCCATCCTTTACGGAGCGGTGGGTAAGTGCCGTTCTATATAATACGGCCTTGCCCGGAGCAAAGCCGAGTACGTTTCGGAGCTGTTTTTTGAACGACGTGACGGCGGCGTCGCTCTTTATGATACGTTCCAGAATTCCCACCTTAACAAGCTACAATTTTTTTTACCCACTAAAAAATTTCTTTGACGCAGCTAATCCGGATTGCCCTGCTTAATGGCTTATTGCGCAAGCTATTGTCCATTTTTGACTATCCGACCCTGAAGATCCGGCGCATCGGCTGCGTGCCGCGGCTCCGGCCGCATCGGTTAGGCCTCGTATTTCTTAACGATAACGCAGGCATTGTGCCCACCGAACCCAAAGGTATTGCTCAGCGCCGCCCGTACCGTTTTTTGCTGTGATTTCCCAAAAGTGAAGTTTAACTGCGGGTCCAGCTCTTCATCGTCCGTAAAGTGGTTGATGGTTGGCGGGATCTTGTCCTCCACCACGCTCATGACGCAAGCGATCGCCTCGATGACGCCGGCAGCGCCAAGACAGTGACCGGTCATTGATTTCGTGCTGCTGATATTCAGCCCGAAGGCCCGGTCGCCAAAAACGTCTACGATCGCTTTTATCTCCGCGACGTCGCCCAGGGGTGTGGAAGTGCCGTGTGTGTTGATATAATCGATCTCTTCGGGTTTCATGTTGGCATCCCTTAGCGCCGCCATCATCACATTCTTTGCGCCCAGCCCTTCCGGGTGGGGAGCCGTGAGGTGGTAGGCGTCGGCGGTAGCGCCGCAACCGATGACCTCGCAATAGATCTTTGCGCCCCGGGCCCTGGCATGCTCTAGGTCCTCGAGTACCAGCACCCCGGCGGCTTCGCCCATCACAAAACCATCCCGGTCCTTATCATAAGGCCGGCTGGCGGTCTTTGGATCGTCGTTCCGTTCGCTGAGTGCCTTCATGGCGTTGAAACCACCGACACCCGCCTCGCTGATCACCGCCTCGCTCCCGCCGCTGATTATAATATCGGCCATACCCAGCCGGATCAGGTTGAAGGCCTCCATGATGGCGTTGGTGGAAGAAGCGCAGGCGCTGGTTACGGCGAAATTCGGGCCTCTGAACCCGTGCCGCATGGAGATATGTCCGGCCGCGATATCCAGAATCATTTTGGGGATAAAGAAGGGGTTGAAACGGGGAGTCCCATCACCCTTGGCAAAGCCGATCACCTCGTCCTGGAAGCTGATCAGTCCGCCTATGCCGCTTGCAAAGACCACCCCGACCCTGTCCGGGTTCACCGTTTCTTTGTCGATAGCGGCATCTCTTACAGCCTCGTCGCTGGCGGCTACTGCAATCTGAGTATAACGGTCCACCTTACGGGCCTCTTTCCTGTCCAGGTACTGTAGCGGATCGAATCCCTTTAATTCACAGGCGAAGCGCGTTTTGAACTTGGAAGCATCGAAGAGGGTGATCGCATCTGCACCGGAAACGCCATTCAGCAATCCTCCCCAGTAATCTTGTACATTGTTACCTAAAGGTGTGAGGGCGCCGATGCCCGTAACAACAACTCTTTTCAATTGCATAATGGATTTTTCCCCAGACGGGCCGCCTTTTACGGCTCAAATTGAATTAAGGATAAAATCCGCCTTCTAAGCCGAATTGCTTGAAAAAGGCGGATCGAACTATTTTTTACAGGTACCAGCTAGGCCTTTAAAAGGTCTTTTAAGGTGGACCTGCTTATTTAGCGTGCTCTTCCAGGTAAGCGATTGCCTGACCTACGGTAGTTATAGTCTCGGCTTGCTCATCGGGGATCGAGATATTGAATTCTTTCTCGAACTCCATGATGAGTTCCACGGTATCCAGAGAGTCTGCCCCCAGATCATTGGTGAAGGAAGCCTCGTTAGTTACTTCTGCTTCTTCCACCCCGAGTTTGTCGACTATAATTTTCTTAACCCTTGTAGCGATGTCTGACATTTTGATAGATTTTTGTTAGTTACGCCCGCAAAAATAACGGTTCCGGATTACAGAACAAAATTGGCCTTTTTTATTTTGAACATTTATGAGGCCGGGGGGTATATTTGCGATCCGGAATCATTAATTTCCATTAATTTCACAACCGCATGGCGCTTAGGATGATAGATCATGGGACCAGGGAGTATAAGCAGATGGTACATCTGCGCAACGAGATGCTCCGTAAACCGCTTGGGCTAACCTTTACCGAGGAAGAGCTGGAGCAGGAGAAGGACGATATCCTCATGGGCGCCTTCGAAGATGACCGCCTGTTAGGTTGCTGTCTACTCACCCCCATGGATGCCGGAGCAGTTCGGCTGCGGCAGATGGCCGTCCCCAACGGTATGCAGGGCAAAGGCGTGGGCCGGGCCCTGATGATCTTCGCCGAGAACGTCGCACGCGATCTCGGGTACAAGAAACTGAGTATGCATGCCCGTAAAACGGCCGTGGGGTTCTATCAAAAGCTCGGTTATTCGGTCACCGGCGAAGAGTTCATGGAGGTGACCATCCCCCACTATATAATGGAGAAATCGCTTTAACGACTCTTCGATGAGCCTTAACGACTCTTCGATGAGCCTTAACCGCTACTTGATCAATCGCAGATTGAAAGGATACCTGTAGATCTTGTTCTCGCTCACCTGCACGGTGGCGACGACAACCAGCACGAAGTTGACAATCCACAAGGCGCCGAGTAAAAGAAAGCCTATTCCGATCCACATGAGCAACCACCCGATGACATAGAATACATAAACGGTGATCTGGAAGTTCAGCGATTCTTTGGCATTTTCGGTGACGAACGCAGGGCCATCCCTTCGGATCAGAAAGATGATCAAAGGGCCAAGGATACCGATACCCGGAACGATCGACAGGATATGTGCAAGCACGGCCAGCGTGCGTTCATCGCTTGTAGGCGTGGAGAGGGGATATTCGACCGGCATATGCGTAGATTTTGGTTACTGAATATACGCAATTTTCGCGAATTTGCTCATTCGCCGCAGGAAGGCCAGCAGATCGGCCATGGTCCGGCAGTGTTCGATCACCAGCAGGAAGTTCTTCCCGGCTTGCTTGAGCCTTGCCTTGTTCGTTTGTTGCTGTAAGAAATCCAGGATCAGCTTGAACGTCTCCGATTCGAAATAGGGGGAATCCGGCCGGTTGATGAAATAGCACCGCACAGTATCGTCTTTCAGGATAAGCTTCTCAAAACCCAGGCTCACCGCCAGTTTCCGGATACGAACGGTATCGAACAGATCCTCCACCTGCGACGGTACGGGCCCAAACCGGTCAATGAGCTCTTTGTGAAATTCCTGTAACTCTTCTTCGTTATCGCAATTGTCTAACCGGGTATAGAGAGTAAGCCGTTCCGTAATGCTTTCAACATAACTATCCGGAATCAAAATTTCCAAATCGGTGTCGATGGTGCAATCCTGCACGTAGTCTTCCTGTTTCGAGATCTCCTCCTTAAAAAGCTCTCGGAATTCCGTGCGTTTAAGCTCTTTGATGGCTTCCTCGAGGATCTTCTGGTAGGTTTCGAATCCGATGTCGACCATGAACCCACTTTGCTCGCCACCCAGCATATTGCCGGCGCCGCGGATATCCAGGTCACGCATGGCGATCTGGAAACCACTGCCCAGGTCGCTGTGTTGCTCGAGCGTCTGCAGCCGTTTGCGGGAATCGCTGGGCAGTGTAGCCAGCGAGGGCGCCAGCAGGTAGCAAAAGGCCTTTTTATTGCCGCGTCCTACCCTGCCCCGAAGCTGATGCAAGTCGCTGAGACCAAAATGATGGGCGTTGTTGACGATGATGGTATTGACGTTGGGAATATCCACGCCGCTTTCCACGATATTGGTACAAACCAACACATCGTATTTCCGGTCGATAAAGTCGAGGATACGTTCTTCCAGCTCGTTGCCTTCCATTTGCCCGTGCGCATAACCAATACTGAGATCGGGGCAAAGCGCCTGGATGATGGCCGTCATCTCGGCGAGTCCCTGGACACGGTTGTAGATGAAGAATATCTGTCCGCCCCTTTCCGTCTCATAATAGATCGCATCGCGGATAAAGTCTTCGTTATAACCGTGCAGTTCCGTTTGGATCGGCTGGCGGTTAGGCGGCGGCGTATTGATGATACTCAGATCCCGGGCGCCCATAAGACTGAACTGCAGCGTCCTGGGGATCGGCGTAGCCGTAAGGGTAAGACAGTCCACATGCGTCCGCAGGGTCTTTATCTTTTCCTTGTGCGCGACGCCGAACTTTTGTTCTTCGTCTATGACTAGCAACCCGAGGTTTTTGAACTTTACTTCCTTTCCCAGCAGGGCGTGGGTGCCGATGATGATATCGATCTCTCCCGCTTCCAGTTTCTTCAACGTCTCCTTTTTTTCTTTGGAGGATTTGAACCGGTTCACGAAATCGACCTTGACGGGAAAATCCTTGAGCCGGTCGCTGAAGGTCTTATAGTGTTGAAAAGCCAGGATCGTGGTCGGTACGAGGATCGCAGCCTGCTTGCTGTCGCAGCAGGTCTTGAACGCCGCCCGGATAGCCACTTCCGTTTTTCCAAAACCGACGTCGCCGCAAACCAGTCGGTCCATGGGCGAAGGCAGTTCCATATCCTTTTTTACATCGGCCGTGGCCTTGCTTTGGTCGGGCGTGTCTTCATAGATAAAAGAGGCTTCGAGCTCCGTTTGCATATAGTTGTCGGGGGCATGGGCGAAGCCTTTCTCCGTCTTGCGTTGGGCATACAGCTTGATGAGATCGAAAGCGATCTCTTTGACCCTGGTCTTCGTCTTCTCCTTTAATTTTTGCCAGGCATCGCTTCCGAGCTTGTTGACTTTGGGAATGGTGCCCTCCTTGCCCGTGTATTTGGAGATCTTGTGCAGTGAATTGATGTTGACATACAGGATATCGCTATCCTTATAGATGATCCTAACGGCTTCCTGCAGCCGACCATTGGCTTCTATCTTCTGCAGGCCGCTGTAGACCCCTACGCCATGATCGATATGGGTGACGTAATCGCCGGGTTGCAATTCTCTCAGGGTACGCAGCGTGATCGCCTTGTTCTTGTTGTAGGCCTGTTTTACCTTGTATTTATGGTACCGTTGGAAGATCTGGTGGTCGGTATAACAGGCCACCTTGAGATCTTCGTCGATAAATCCTTCGTGGATGGAGAGCGCTACCGGTGTAAAGGCTATGGCCGATTTGAGGTCTTCGAAGATCGTATGGATACGCTCCAGCTGACGGGGATTCTCGGCAAAAAGATAGAGGGTGAATTTTTTCGCCTCCAGCGTCTTGAGGTCTTTGATCAGCAGTTCGAACTGCCGGTTGAAGGAAGGCTGGGGCCGGGTATGGAATTCGATGGTCACCGGGTTGGAAAAAGGTGACCCTGCCGACGGGCCGAATTCGACCAGGTGAAATCGCTCCAGCTGTCCTTCTATCTCCGCGGCCGTTACGAATTCGTTCACCGTGATGTCGTGTTTCTCCATTTTGTCTTCATCACCATCGATGCTGGTGTCGGGAGGGAGGGCGCGGTTCCGGGCGCCGGGCTTCCGGGTATCCGGTGCCGGTTGTTGGACAGCCTTCTTTGCCTGTTCGATATGGTCGAGGAAAAGACCCAGCTCCTCTTCCTGAATGACGAGCCGCTCGCGGGTGAAGGCCCAATCCTGCATCCAGATCACCGTATTCTCCGGAATGAAGTCCAGCAAAGAGATCTTTTCACCGGTATCGGGCCGGTTTTCGACATTGGGGATGATATTAACCTGCAGTAGTTTACGTTCGCTCAACTGGGTCTCCGGATCGAAGATGCGGATGGAATCCACGTCATTGCCGAAGAGTTCGACCCGGTAGGGTTTTTCATTGCCAAAGGAATAGATATCGAGGATACCGCCGCGAAGTGCGACCTGGCCGGGTTCGTAGACGAAATCCGTCCGTTCGAAGCCTTTATCGATCAATTTCACCAGTAATCCATCGACATCGAGGGTATCGCCGGCCTTGATGGAGATGATATTCCCGCTCAGGGCTTCCGGCAGGACCACCTTCTCAAAAAGTGCCTCGGGATAGGTGACGATCAGCTTTTTATTGGTGCCTTTTGCCGCGGAAAGCCGCGTAAGCGCTTCGGTGCGCAGCATCACGTGGCTGCTGTTCAGGAGGCGGTAGTTCTTTTTGTTCTTGAACGAGGAGGGAAAATAAAAGAGGTCCAGCGCGCCGGTGAGGCTTTCTATCGTGTTGTGCAGATAAGCTGCCGCCTCCGCATCTTCGCTGACCACCAGGTGGTTGAGCTGACTCGTGCTGTCCTGCTGGAAAATAGCGCTGATAAGAAAGGCCGGGGAGCTGCCCTGAAGGTTCTTACAAACGACGCGTTGGGGGCTGGACAATAAGATCTTATCCGCCAACTGAAAAAGGCGGGGTGAATGCGAAAATGACCTGAGAAGCGCCTCACTATTCATTCGGCCGCAAAGTTACGAAAAAGTCAAGCAACCGATGGAGGTAAATTGCCGTAAGTTCAGGTATGCCGGGCGGCCTCGTCAAAGGAGCGGAGCGGGGGCCTCCGGCGGCTTAACAGACTAATAAACGGCGGTATGATCGGACTCTACACTGCAATCTACCCGGGTAATCTTCCCGGGTAACACTTCTACAGGCGCGATATTGTTCTTTTCATCCCTACGGGTGGCATAGAACAATTGTCCTTTCTTGGTGAAAACGGAGTAAGTCCCCGGTAGTAAGAGGATACGAAAATGGCCCGAGTCATCCGTATCTTCCTGCCGGACCATGTTGGTATGTACTGCGCTGTATAGGCCGGCGGCGCCGGCATTCGTAACCTGGTTTTGATTGGTCAAGGCAAAAATGCAGATCGTAGCGTGCGTGCCGGCGGGGGGTCGGGGATGGTATTTGGGAGAAGGCATCCGGTTCCCGCTAATACGGCGGGCAACTCCTTCAATACCTTGTTGTTGCAGGGGAGTGAGGGGATAAACCGGCAGCATGGCACATACGGCCACACATCCCTTTATAATAAAGGCCCGAAAGTCCATAAAAACTGTAATTTTAGAAAGTTTTAAAAAATATTTATGAGAAAAAAAAGGATCCCGTCCTTATACCTTTCCATTTCCCTACTCCTATGCATTTTCACCGGACTAACTGCCAGCGCCCAAGTGCAAACCAATACGCAAGCGCTGCAAAAAATCAGCCAACAACTTGCCGCTCAGTATCAATCCTTTCATAAAATCCTTTTGCAAAAGGCCAGGGAAAAGGGTTGGCCGCTTACATTGCGCGGCAAAAATGGCCGCATGGCCTATCTGCGCGGGATCAACGGCCAGGGTTTTCCTTATTACGTCACAACCACCGACAATATTATTTCCGCTGCCACCATCCGGACCACGGCTCTTTGGGCGGGTGGCAGTTCGGGGCTGAATCTGAATGGCAGCAGTTCTTTTTTGAAGGGCAGGATCGCCGTATGGGATGAAGGGCTGGTGCGGCCGACACATGTCGAGCTCACGGGACGGGTGAAGCAGGAAGATGCCGCGCAGGGCGATACTATTCTCAGCGATCACTCCACCCATGTCTCGGGGACGATGATCGCGACCGGGGTCAACCCGGTGGCCAAAGGGATGTCGTATGGCGCCCAGCTGCTGCAGGCCTACGATTTCAATAACGACGAGTCCGAAATGGCTGCCGCCGCTGCCGGCTCGAACGGGATCATCGTTTCCAATCACAGCTATGCCGATATCGCAGGCTGGTATATCGACAACGCAGAGAACGACCGCTGGGAGTTCTGGGGTAACCCGGGCGACACGGTGGACATCAAATTCGGGCTCTACGATGACGATGCCCGCATCTGGGATTCCATAGCCTATAATGCGCCTTATTACCTCATCGCAAAGGCCGGTGGCAACAACCCCGGCGAGACCGGTCCGGCTGTAGGCCAACCTTATTTTCGCTTGAACGCCCAGCAACAAATGGCCAGTGCGGGTAATCGCCCGGCAGGCATCAGCAGCAACGCCGGCTATAGGACTATCGCCACCTACGGGTGTTCCAAGAACATCCTGACCCTGGGTGCCGTGAATCCCATCCCGGGGGGCTATAACCAGCCTGGCGACGTGGTGCAGGCTTCTTTCAGCAGCCTCGGGCCCACGGGTGACGGACGTATCAAGCCGGATGTGGTCGCGGACGGGGTCAATGTCCTGTCGTCCATCAGTACCGCGGACAATGCTTATGACATCTTTAGCGGCACTTCGATGGCGACGCCGGCCACGGCGGGCTCGTCATTCCTGCTGCAGGAATACTATGGCAAGCTGCATCACGATTCGCTGATGCTTAGCGCCACGCTCAAGGGGCTGCTGATCCATACGGCGGACGAGGCCGGCAACAACCCCGGTCCGGACTATACGTTTGGCTGGGGGCTGGTAAATATGCAAAATGCGGCTGCGGTGATCACCGCCAATAATTCCGATCAAAGCCAGCGTCTCATCCAAAGCAGCCTGACTCAGAGCAGCAAGGACCAGGAGACCTTTACCGTGACGGCGTCGGGAAAGATGCCGCTTTCCGCCACTATCTGCTGGACCGATCCTCCGGCCATTGTCGCCAGTATGCCGGTGAATTCGCACAACTTCCAGGATACGGTGAGAAAGCTGGTCAACGATCTGGATCTGCGGATCACGGACAATACCACGAACAAGGTCTATATGCCCTGGATATTGAATCCCAGCAGTCCGGGAAGTGCCGCTACAAAAGGCGATAATATCCGCGACAACGTCGAAAAGGTAGAGCTCGGGGACAGCACGGTCCCGGGCAGGACCTATACCATTACGGTGAGCCATAAGGGCACCATCTCGAAAGATGGCGCCACGCAGGCCTATAGCCTGATCTACAGCGGCGCCGGCACGACTTATTGTCCTTCCGCTTCGACGTCGACCACGGGTACGGCGATGAGCAATGTCACCGTAAACAACAAAATCATTTATTCAGGCGCACCTTGTCCGAATCAGGAATATATCGACTCGACGGGCGGCAATCTGGTCCCGCTTGCCGTGGGTCAAAGTTACCCGCTCGCCCTGTACTATCAGAACTGCAGCGGGTCGCTAACGACGAATGTTGCCGTTTATATCGATGCCAACGCCAACGATACTTTCGAGAACAGCGAGCTGGTATATTCGGCGAACGGCCTCTCCAGCCTCACCACCTCGTCTGCTCAAATCGGCAGCCTCATCGTGCCGTCGACGGCCAAGGCAGGGTCTTATGCGCGGATGCGGATCATTTTCGAAGACGGAGCTACGCCCACACCCTGCGGTACCTATCCTTCGGGTGAGACCATCGATTTCACGGCAGCCTTTGTCAGCCCGGCCAACGACGTGGGAGTGAGCGCGCTGGAATATCCGACGCCGACGACCTGTGCCAACGATTCACAGCTGGTGTCCGTCCATATCCATAATTACGGCACTGTTGCGCAAACCGGCGGCATTCCGGTGAGCACCGTAATTACCGGTGGAAGTAAAAGCATCACGCTTTCCGCGACCTGCCTGGACAGCATCCCTGCCGGCGGAGACGTGATCTTTACCTACAATACCTCGTTTGCTTCGGTTGCCGGAACTACCTATACTTTCACCAGCCAGACGGGGCTTTCCACCGACCCGAATACCGCTAATGACACCAACAGCACCGCCATCTCCGTGAATGCAGCCCAGCCGGCCGTGACGGGAGCGGCCACGCTTTGCGGCGCCAACGCAACATCGGTGGTATTACACGCCAACACCAGCGGCGACGATCTCGCGCTCTGGTACAATAGCCCCACCGCTACTACCCCCATCGCCGCAGGCAACAATACCAGTACTACGGAGATTCCCGCCGACAAGACCTA
Organism: Chitinophagaceae bacterium; assembly: GCA_025934485.1. GTDB lineage: Bacteria > Bacteroidota > Bacteroidia > Chitinophagales > Chitinophagaceae > Puia. Next base: position 14,315 of record JAICXX010000047.1, on the reverse strand, counting down.
TTATCTCGGCGTGAACGACCTCCAAACCAAGGCCGGGCCATCCGGTAAAACGGCGAGCAGCCTCGCGGCCGCCGCGGGGTCCTCGGTCACAGGTGCCTATTTCCGGTTCAACGGCAACTTCATGAGATTTACCACCTATGTGCCGCTTACCATCGAAAGCGCCAAAATGTATCTCGACCACGGCGGGCAGGTCACTTTCACGCTTGCGCAACTGATCTCGTTCAACGATAACACGGGTGAATATGAATATCTTCCCATCCTGACCAATAAGGTGGACGTTTACACGACCAATCCGACCGCCAAGGCTTCAGATACAACGAAGGGCCAGTTCGATTCATCGCCGAATAATTCGGATACGGGGGCCTATTTCCTTCTGAATATCCCCGTGCCCAACCCCGGCGCTTATATCCTGATGTTCAGTTGCCAGAATAACGCGATGCCCTTCCTCAATGCCAATATCAAAACGAATCCCTATCCGTTCACCTTGCCGGGAGTAATGTCGATCACGGGTAATGATTTCATCGACATTGGCAAGGCGGACAGTGTTACGTATTCTCAAAAATTCTATTATCCGTTGTATGATATCGGTCTGCGGCTGCAAAGCTGTCCGTCATCGGCCCGCACGGCGGTCACTGCAACGACCACAGGATCGGCGCCCACCATCGTCCAGCAAGGCGCATTCTTTGTAAGCAGCGCGGCCAGCGGTAATCAATGGTATCTGAACGACAGCCTGCTTACAGATTCCACGGCACAGCAGATCTCACCGTCGATCGCGGGTGTCTATTATTCGGTCGTCAACGATCCTGCGACGGGATGTTCGTTAAAATCCAATTCGCTGACCTATACGCCCAATTCGAGCAATCCCAATGACATGATCAGCCTAAAGGTAGGCCCCAATCCGGGACCGGGTTATCTGAACATAAAATTCTATATGACTACCCAGGCCGACCTCAGCATTGCGTTGTTCGACATGGAAGGGAATAAGGTCTATCAAAAGGATTATGGCAGCTTTACAGGCCAATTCAATGATCGGATCAGCACAACGGTGGGTTCGGGTATCTATCAGATGAAGATTTACTTTGGTTCGAATACCTACAATTATAAAGTAGAAATTCTGCATTAAAACTGAAATAAAATATGCTACAACCCTGGCAAACAGGGAAAGTCATCCGGATCGAGCAGGAGGCAGCACAGACCAGAAGATTCTGGATCCAGCTGTCTTCATTACTTTCGTTTGACTTCGAGCCCGGGCAGTTCGTGACTCTCGACCTGCCTATCCACGAGAAACTCAACAAACGCATTCGTAGCTACTCGATCGCCTCCTGGCCGGATGGCACCAATGTCATCGAGCTGGTGATCGTATTACTTGAAGGAGGGGCTGGAACCAATTATCTGTTCAATGAAGTGAGCGTAGGGAGCGAGCTTACGTTGCGTGGTCCGCAGGGCATCTTCACGCTCCCCGAGGTCATAGAGAAAGACCTGTTCTTTATCTGCACCGGGACGGGCATCGCTCCGTTCCGGGCCATGAGCAACCATATCCTAAACTGCAATATCGCGCACCGGAATATCTACCTGATCTTTGGCTGCCGGCATTTCGAGGATGCGCTTTACCGAAAGGAAATGACGGAACTCGCGCGGCAGCTCCCCAGCTTCCATTATATTCCAACTTTCTCGCGGGAAACGCCGGATGCCAATAATCCGCAGCTGCGCACCGGATATGTACATGCGATCTATGAGGAACTTTGTTCGCGGCAGGAAACCCCGCGGCCGGCGCATTTCTTTCTTTGCGGATGGAAGAATATGATCGACGAGGCCAAGCAACGTATCCAGGCATTAGGCTATGACCGGAAATCGATCCACCAGGAATTGTACGGGTAAATGAATAAAAAACCCGCCTCCGGCGGTTTTTTTATTTCGAAGCTTTTTCTTTAGACGATTCTTTTGCGGGGCCACTGATCTTCATGGGAATAACAGGGATATTCTGATTGTCCTGCACTTGCGATTCGAGGGCAACAAACGCCTGTTGCGCTTCCAATGTCTCCTGATTTGCACTCAGCAGATCGCTTTCAAGTTTCTGGATCTTTGACTGAGCTTTAACGAGCCTAATTCTTATCGTAAGATAACCTATGAGGATTCCAGTTATACCTGTCAGTGCCAGAACGATAGGGTTAATGACCAGATCTAAAGTAAATGACATGTTTCAAAATGTGTTTTAAGTTCTGAAAGAAGACAGGTTATTCAAACGGACTGAAACTACTGGCTTTACAGGGGATAGGGACAAAAGACAATTGTACCTGAAGGGGTCAAATATAGCCACAAAGTAATACAAATCTTTATAAAATCCTAGGCTATATTTTTAATTTTTAAACCAGTTGTCGGTTAACAATAGCCGCCACTTCGCTTATGGGAATTCGCTCCTGTTGCATGCTGTCCCGATGCCTTATAGTAACCGTGCCGTCTTCTTTCGATTGATGATCAACTGTTACGCAAAAAGGCGTGCCGATCGCATCCATCCGGCGATACCGCCTGCCAATCGCGTCCTTTTCTTCATAAAAGCAGCGAAACCGGGGCTTACATGTCTCCATGATCTCCCGGGCGATCTCCGGAAGCCCATCTTTCTTGGTAAGCGGAAGGACGGCCAATTTAATGGGCGCCAGTTTCGGCGGAAACCGCAGCACCACCCGGCTGTCCGGTTTTTCCGGCGTGCTCAGGTCCTCCTCGGCATATGCTTCGCTCAGGACCATAAGTACCGTCCGGTCGAGTCCGATCGAAGTCTCGATCACATAGGGAATATAGTTTTGGTTGATCTCCGGGTCGAAATATTGGATCTTTTTCCTGCTGTATTCCTGGTGATTCTTCAGATCGAAATCCGTCCGCGAATGGATGCCCTCCACTTCCTTGAAGCCGATGGGAAAATCATATTCGATGTCGCAAGCGGCGTCCGCATAGTGAGCCAGCTTGACGTGATCATGAAAACGATATTTCTCCGCCGGGATACCCAGGCCAAGATGCCATTTCATGCGTGCATCTTTCCAGTATTCATACCATTCTTTCTGCGTGCCGGGACGGATGAAGAACTGCATTTCCATTTGCTCGAACTCCCGCATGCGGAAGATGAACTGCCGGGCGACGATCTCGTTGCGAAAGGCCTTGCCGATCTGCGCAATACCAAAGGGGATCTTCATCCGGCCCGTCTTCTGTACGTTAAGAAAGTTGACAAAGATTCCTTGCGCCGTTTCAGGACGCAAAAAAATTTCGCTTGCCTCTTCCGAAACGCTACCAAGCTGGGTCGAGAACATGAGGTTGAATTGCCGGACCTCGGTCCAATTACTTGTACCGCTAACGCCGCATTTTATCTTTTGCGTTTCAATGAGTTTTTTCAGCCCGTCGAAATCACTGGCGGCGATCAACCGGTCCAGTTCGGCCTGCAGGGCATCCGCCTCGCTTTTCTTGCCTTCTTTCTCCAGTTCCTCGATACGAGCCTCGATCAAATGATCCACCCGATAGCGTTTTTTGCTATCCTTGTTATCGATCATGGGATCGCTGAAATTATCTATGTGACCGCTGGCTTTCCAGGTAGTTGGATGCATAAAGATGGCGGCATCGATACCCACGATATTTTCGTTGAGCTGTGTCATGCTCTTCCACCAATGATCCTTTATATTTTTCTTGAGCTCGCTGCCGTATTGACCGTAATCGTAAACGGCGCTGAGGCCGTCATAGATCTCGCTGGAGGGAAAAATAAAACCGTATTCTTTACAGTGTGATATTATAGCCTGAAATCTATTCGAGTCGTTTGCCATATTAAACCGTTGGGTCGCAAATATAAAGGATTCTACCGCAGCTTTTCATTCGACTGATGACGGGTTGCGTCCCGGATATTTTTTTTAATAAAATTGTTCTCCAACGCGGTGGTCAGGTCGACGCCCGTTTGATTGGCGATACAAATGAGCACCCAGAGCACATCGGCCAGCTCATCGCCTAATTGTTTTCCCTGATCCGACTGTTTGAAGCTCTGATCGCCATAAAGCCGGCTCATGAGCCGGGCGACCTCTCCTACCTCTTCGGTAAGAATGGCCATATTGGTGAGCTCGCTGAAATAGCGGACACCCGTAGTCCTGATCCAGGTGTCGATCATTTCCTGAGCCTTTCGAATCGAGATCTCCGGGGATGCCCCGGACGACGACGCGTCATTCATCCGGCAAAAATACATTTTTGCCAGGTACAGGATGTCTACAGAATTTTGCCGCAATTTCATATGCATGAAAATTCTAATTGTCGAAGATGAGATAGACCTCGCGCAGAGTATGGCGACCTATCTCAAGGGAGAAAATTACCTATGCGAACTCGCCCCCGATTGTCGTACTGCATTGGAAAAGATCGAGTTATATGATTATGATTGTATCCTGCTGGATATCTCGCTTTCCGATGGGAATGGATTGAATGTACTTAAAGAGTTGAAAGCCAATAATAAAACCGATGGTGTTATCATTTTGTCGGCCAAGAATTCCATCGACGACAAGATCGACGGGCTCAACCTTGGCGCCGACGACTATCTCAGCAAACCCTTTCATCTGCCGGAATTGAATGCCCGCATCGCGGCGGTGATCCGCAGACGCCGGTTCGAGGGCAATAAAACATTGGTTTTAAATGAATTAACGATCGATCTTGTAGGCAAGACGGTTGTAGTGGGCCAGGAACCGGTGGATCTGACGCGAAAGGAATACGATCTGCTGCTTTATCTGGCGTCCAATAAGAACCGGGTGATCTCGAAAAATGCCATCGCGGAGCATCTCTCCGGGGAGCAGGCGATGAGCTATGATAATCTCGATTTCATCTACTCTCATATGAAGAATTTAAAACGGAAGTTGAGCCAGGCGGGGTGCAGCGACTATATTCGCTCGCTGTATGGGATGGGGTACAAATTCGAAATTCGGTCTTGAGAAAAAGATAAGCCCGAATTTCGAACTGTCTAATGACGGGCCTTCGGCCGGTGGACCCGTGGTCCACCTTGTTCGAAATTCGGTAATCATTCCCTGTTCTTCGTGTCGATGAGGATCGTCACCGGCCCATCGTTCAACAGCTCGACCTTCATGTCCGCACCGAATTCACCGGTAAGCACCGGCTTTTCAAGATCGGCTGCGAGCCGGGCGACAAATTTTTCATAAAGGGGAATGGCGATATCCGGCTTGCTGGCGCGGATATAGGAAGGCCGGTTGCCTTTCTTTGTAGCGGCATGGAGGGTGAACTGGCTTACCACCAGGATATCTCCGCCATTGTCTTTTACTGCGACATTCATGACCCCGGCGTCGTCGTTGAAGATACGCAGGTTGACGATCTTGGCGCTCAGCCATTCGAGGTCTTCCCGGTTGTCGGCGTCTTCGATGCCCACGAGGACGAGCAGGCCTCCCGCGATGGATGATTTGACTATTCCTTCGATTGTAACGGAAGCCCGGCTGACACGTTGGATAACGGCTCGCATTTTTCGCCGGAAGATACGATTACACGTGGAAACGCCAATGTCTGGCCTTCGACCGACGGACCTTTGGTCCGTAATGGATGCTCCCGCCAAAATACGATCACCAGTCCCGTCACCATCAGCAGGAAAATAATGGAAGCCATCCACTGGATCTGCCGGCCCAGATAATAGGAAAGGGGCCGGAATAAAAATCGGATGATGTGCCGGCCGGGGGGTACGGATAATCCGCGCAATACATAGTTCGTACGGATGATCGGGACCTCTTTGGTATCGATCCAGGCCCGCCAGCCGCGTTTGTAATACACCTCGCTGAAAACGGCAAAACGGCGATGCGGCGCATCGCAGCGGTAGGTGATCTCATCGTTATCATTCTTGATAAGCTGGATAAATCCGGTGGTGTCGCCGGTCCTATCATAAGCGACCCTGGTACTGTCCCGGGAGAAGAGGATCGCGGTGTCCTTGGGATGAAAGTGCGTCAGCGCATTCATCACGGTCCCGGGCGTGGGTTCGAATTGCACGTCCCGGACGAACCACACCGGTCCCAGCGAGCCTTTGTTGCGTACCACGGTATCGCCGCCGTCACCCGTGGGTCGTATGATGTACTTCGTATTAAGCATATTGAGCACGGGGGCGCAGTTGGGAAAATTGAAGAGCTGCCGGTTGATCAGGTCTTCGTAGATCGAGAGCCGTGCCGCATGATATCCCCCGATGGAGTTATGAAAATAGGCCGTCATCGCCCCATAGGTGAGCGCGTTGGAGATGCTGTCGCGCAGATCGAAGACCCTGTAATCGCTTTTGTCCGCCATGATCTCCTTATCCGCATCGGTTGCCGTGAAGTTCTGTTGGTATTCGTTGCTTTCTTTGTAGTTGTCGTCGTTGAGGTAATTGACATCCATGGAAAGGATATCGGCAAAGCTCAGGACTCCGACGATGCCTACCAGAAGGGCCGGCCGGAGCCGCCGCCGCAGGTAGAAGGTTATTGCCAATGCCGCAGCCAGCACCAGGCCCAGCGACCGAAGGATACTTTGCAGGAATAGTTGCTGCCGGTCGGCTCTCAGGCCCTGAACAAAGTTCGTCATATACCCCGCCGCGGCTTTGCCCTGTAATGCGGCTCTTTGCAGCAGGTCTTTCTCCCACCCGCTCGAGTAATTGAACCCGAGATAGAGTCCCCCGAGGATCAGAAAGATGCCGCCCATCGCGGCCAGGCCCCAGCCATAGTGCCGCCAGAGTGTCACACTGTCCTTGTCCGCGAGGATCTTTTGCAGCGTCATCACGGCCATCATACAGAACAGGAAGGTGGGTACAACGAGGATCATGCTGGGTCCCCGGAATTTATTGTACAGTGGCAGGTATTTGAGCAGGAATCCGTTGAATCCCTGGAAATAACCTCCCCAGCTCATGGCGATAGTGAGGACGCAAACTCCCAGTATCCACCATTTATGGCGATTGTCGAGGATAAAAAAACCGAGAACCGCCAGCAAGATAATAATGGCCCCTACGTAGGGAGGGCCCGAGAAGAACTCGCCTACTCCGCCCCAGTAGTAGCGTGGCCCGTTTTCGCCTACCAGTGCCGCTACATTCGCCGGCATTTTATCCAGCGCCCGCATGGCCCTGGATTTTTCGGGCGGTAATTGCAATTCGGTACTACCCCCATAGATATCCGGCACCAGCATCACGAAGGGCTCAAGCTTGTACATGCTGAAGTCAAAGGCGGCCTGCTCGCTCAGTCCTTCTTTCGTATAGTTGCTTTGGGCATCCGCCAGCTCGCTGCCTCCCCGGATCGTCTCTTTGGAAGAATCGAATGTGGTAAACAGGGCTACGGCATTGCTGAGAATGCCGATGATCGCCGCGCCCAGCGCCAGGGCGATCGTGCGCATGAGTTGTTTTCTTTTGCCCTTTCGTAGCCAGGGTATTCCATAACCAACCATGAGCCCAGCCGCAATGATCATCGTATAGTAGATGATCTGCACATGATTGAATGAGACCATCAATGCCGTGCAAAGCGTCGTCAGGACGATCCCCAGCCAGTACCTTTCTTCGAAGATCAGGATCAGGGAACCGATGACGGCAGGCATCAGGGCAATGGTCTGCATCTTTGTATCGTGGCCAACGGCCACGATCACGGCGTTGTAGGTCGCATACGCATAGGCCAGACTGCCGATGATGCCGATATACGGATTAACGCGTAGCACGAGCGCCAGGAAATAAAAGCAAATACAGGCAAGGAAAAAGAAATTTGCGGGCTTTTTCAGATCCAGGGTAAGCAGCCCATAAAATAAATTAGGGACACTTATGGATTGGGTATCCATGGCGATCTGATACGCAGGCATGCCGCTGAACATGCCATTGCTCCACAAAGGAAAATGACCGTGCGTTTCCTTATATTCAAAGGAATTATGCGCCATCCCCTGCCACTGCATCACATCTTCCTGCTCCAAGACCTTGCCATCGAAAATAGGACGGCAATAGATCACGGCTACCAGCAGAAAGACAAAAACAGCAATGAGGTGCGGAAAAGCGCGCCACAAAAGATCCTTACGACGCCATAAAAGTTCCTTGCGTATGTTTTTCATCTAATTGACTCTCAAATCCCTGCAATTCCCGGACCATCCTGACAAGGTCCCTCCGCTTTTTAATATACCTTTAACTCGGCTAAAGTAATATGAAGATCGATATTTCAAAAGAAATTATTTTCCGAACGGCGCGCAGCGGTGGAAAAGGCGGACAAAATGTCAATAAAGTCGAGACCATGGTGGAAGGCTATTTCTCCATCCATGACTCGGCCGTTCTTACGGATGACCAAAAATTGGTGCTCGGCCACAAACTGGCTGCCCGTGTCAATTCCGATGGCTATATCCAGGTCCGGTCGCAGGTACACCGGACACAGCTGGGCAATAAAGCGGAGGTCATCCGCAAGATGCATGACCTGCTCGAAACGGCACTGATAAAAGAAAAACGGCGGATCGCTACCAAACCTTCGGCCGCGGCAAAGGAGCGCAGGATAGAGCATAAGAAAAGGCAGGGACAGGTCAAAGAAGGACGAAGAAAATATCGGGGGGACTACTAGCCGCCTTCGGCGGCTCGGGGGCTATAAGCAGCAAATCCCGGCCTGTCGACGGGATTGCTAGCGGTAACCTCACGAGGGTTTAATGTTAATGGTATCTGATCTGCTGAGGGTTTAGGTTTCCGGCAAATTTCATTCATCCTTCCCGGCTGCCCTAGCGCAGTTGTACGCAAACACGTACGTAGTTATACCTATTTTATTCCAGAATTTATACTCGATTTTCTTTATATGATCAATAGTACCTTGGCTCCAACTTCATGGAAACTAAGGTCCTTTATATCTCTTTAGGGGTTACGATTGCCATTGTCATTGTCACTGTATGCTTTTTTGTGTCCATTATACGCTATCATCGCCGGTATATGCGCGTGCAACGAGAAAAGATCCTCGCGGAGATCACGATGCGCGAGAAAGAACGGAAACAAATAGCCGGAGATCTTTATGACGGTCTTGGCCCTCTGCTGTCGGCGGTCAAGCTGAACATCAGCAGCGTGGAAACGGAGAGTTCATCGGATAGGGATCTTCTTGAAAAAACCGGCGGATACCTGGATGAGATCATTGGCAGTGTGCGACGGATCAGTCATGACCTGCTGCCCAATACGCTGGAGAGAAGAGGACTGTTGGATGCTATCCGCGAGCTCATCAACCAGGTACGGCTTCGCCAGTCCGTAAACATTCAGCTGTATGCCGTCAGGGAGTTCCGGCTTCCCAAGGAAAAGGAGATCCATCTATTCCGGATGATACAGGAGATCGTGTTGAATACGATCAAACATGCGGACGCGAACAATCTGCAGATCGGTTTTAGCGAAGAGGAAGGGCATCTGCTGTGTCTTACGAAAGACGATGGAAAGGGATTCGATAAAGAAAAAGTTCTGGCGGGCTCTGCCAGCCTGGGGCTGCGTAGTCTGCAAAGCCGCTGTGAGATACTCAACGGTGTCCTGACGCTTGACTCCATGCCGGGTGGTGGTACGAACTATTTTATCAGGATTCCCATGTGGCAGGTGGCTATAAAGACCTAATTTTATCCGGATGAAAAATAGCATAAGTCTGATAATCGCAGACGATCATGAGATCTTTCGGGACGGCCTGGCGCTCATGTTGGCCAAACAGGATACGGTACAGCTGGTGGGACAGGCCGGGGACGGTCAGGAACTGCTTCGCCTGGTGGATGAGACCAGGCCCACGATGGTGCTCACCGACATCAAAATGCCGCGAATGGATGGCATTGCGGCGACCAGGCTTCTGTTGCAACGGCACCCCGAACTCAAGATCATCGCCCTCTCGATGCATGAGGAAGAAGATCTTGTCGTGGAGATGCTGGAAGCGGGCGCCCGGGGATATCTATTGAAGCACGCGGACAAAAAAGAGATCCTGGAGGCCATTCTGACCGTAGAGGCGGGAAATATCTACTATTGCAAGCATACGACGGCCAATCTGGCGGCGCTGATCGTCAAAAGTAAATTCGATTCGCAAAAAAAAGCGCCGTCGGCCTTGTTCACCGCGCGTGAAAAAGAGATCATCCGGCTTATCTGCAGACAGCATACCGCCCAGGAGATCGGCGAGCTGTTGTTCCTGAGCAAGCGCACCGTCGAAGGCTACCGGACGCGGATACTGGAAAAAATGGATGTCAAGAATACCGCCGGCGTGGTGATCTTCGCCTTGAAACACAATATTATCCGGGAGGAGGAAATCGGCTGAATATACGTTATTTACGATTTGAGCGTTAATTTTGCGCGTTGTCGCCGATGGCGGCCAGTGACCCAACATGAGCAGTATCAAAAAATTAGCGGGCGAGACTATGTGGTATGGCGTGAGTGCCATTGTGTCCAAATTCGTTGTTCAACTGCTGACTCCCTATCTCACTGCTACGATGAGGGGGACACCGGAGTTCGGGAAGATGACCCTGGTCTATGCTTTTATCTCCTTTCTTAATGCCGGGGCGTTATTTGGGCTGGACTACGCGTATTTCCGGTTTATCCAAAAGAAAGAGACAAAGCAGGACCTGTATCCTACCCTGCTGATCTCGATGATCTCCACCACTACGCTGATCACCACGCTGCTGATCCTTTTCCGGGCACCGGTGGCCCAGATCCTGGACGTGACCAATCACCCGGGATATATCACGCTGGCGGCGCTGATGCTCGGTTTCGACGCCCTGACGGCTTTGCCGTTCGCCCGGCTGCGTCAGGAGGGAAGACCCCGCAAGTTCGCGTTCATTCGCATCTCGGGTGTCATTGTGTATGTCGGGCTGACATTTTTTTTCCTGTCCGTATGTCCACGGGTGCTGAAGGCCCATCCGAACAGCATCATGGGGTTTATTTATCACCCGAGGTTCGGGATGGCAGGGTATGTGCTGCTGGCGAATGTATTGCAGAATGTGTTCCTGCTGGTGATGGTTTTGCCATTGATAAAGCGGGTCAGGTGGTCGTTCAATCTGCCGCTGTGGCGGGAGGTCATGCTCTATTCGCTGCCGTTGACGGTGGCGGGTCTTGGTGGGATGATCAATGAGACCTTCGACCGGATCATGCTGGACTGGCGGCTGCCGCATGCGAATAACTATGCCACTTACCAGGTCGGTATCTATAGCGGCTGTTATAAGCTATCCCTGCTGATCTCCCTCTTCGTGCAGGCCTTCCGGATGGGGGCGGAACCATTTTTCTTTCGCCAGAGCGTGGAAGAATCGGCTCAGCGTACTTACGCGCGGGTAATGAAATTCTTTGTGATGCTGATCTGCGGCATGTTCCTGTTCGTGATGATGTACATCGATATTTTGAAGTGGTTTATCCAGGACCCGAGCATGTATGTCGGGCTTAAGGTGGTGCCTATCCTGCTTTTTGCCAATATGTTTTTGGGCATTTATTACAATCTTTCCATCTGGTATAAGCTCAGCACGAACAGCCGTCCGGGGATGTATATCACGCTGATCGGCGCTGCGATCACGCTGGTGATCAACTATGTCTTCATTCCCTCGTTCGGGTTTATGGCTTCGGCCTGGGCGACGTTCCTTTGTTATGGGAGCATGATGGTCATTTCTTTTGTCTGGGGGCAGAAGGTCTACCCGGTACCTTATGCCTGGAAGAAGCTGGTGGCGTATATGGTGATCGTGTTTTTGCTATACCTGGTGCATGCCGGGCTTGTCCGGCTTTGGTCGAATATGGCGTTTTCGCTGGTGCTGGGCACGATCTTTCTGGCGGCCTATGGTCTGTTTATCCTTCGCGTCGAGCGCAAGGAGTTTAGCCGGATGCCCGTGCTTGGAAAGTATCTGGGCGGCCGGCCACCCGCGGTCACTTGATCGCTGGGTAACGGGCGCCGGCAAGCCGCTGCTATTGCACGAATGGGTTATGCGCCCGTTCCCAGCCCACTGTCGTGGGCTTCCCGTGTCCCGGATAGACGATTGTTCCGTCCGGCAGGGGCCAAAGCTGTTCGCGGATCGAACGCAGGAGGGTGGCATGATCGCCACCGGGTAGATCCGTCCGGCCGATGCCCTCCCGGAACAGTACATCGCCACCGATCAGGAAGCCCTGTTCGGCGGAGTAGAACCCGACACTGCCGGGGGAATGCCCGGGCAGGAAAAGGATGGAAAGTTCATTATCGCCAAGGGTTATCGATCTTCCGGGCGTCAGAAAAACGAACTCACCCCGGTAGTTCTCAAAGGGCATCCCCCACCGCAATCCCATATCCGGCGCCCAGGCCAGCACGTCCCGCTCTTTTTCGTGGAGATGGAGGGGTAAGTCCCAGGTCTCGCCGACGAACCGGTTACCGAAAACGTGATCGAGGTGGCAATGGGTATTCAAGAGCAGCCTGGGGCTTAACCCCTGCTGCTCAATATATTCCTGCAAAACCGTGCGTTCATGGCCGAAATAACAGCCGGGGTCGATGATACAGCAGGCATCCTTTTCATCGGATAGCACGTATGTGTTCTCTTGTACAGGGTTGAACTCGAAAGTCTTTACGGTCAGCATATTAACAAAGATCAAAATTAAAATCTATTTTACCAGTAGGGGGGATTGTTATAACTTTAAAACTTAAAGGGTAGCAGGTATGCAATTTCATCAGTCTAGGTTGAAGTCACATTACTTTTTTTTGGGTTTCTTAGGATTGCTCTTTTGCTCCGGCTCCCTCAGGGCCCAGGTCAATACGGTCGAATTCGGAAAGAACCGCCTGCAATTCAAAAACTTCAAGTGGCAATATTACCAGACCCCCAATTTCAATACCTATTTTAGCCAGGGCGGCCAGGATCTCGCCAAATACGTGCTGCAGCTGGCCGAAAAAGAACTGCCCGGCATCGAAAAATTTGTAGAATACGGTCTCCAGCGCAGGGCCAATATCGTCCTTTACAACACCTACAACGATATGGAGCAGTCCAATATCGGCCTCAACCTGGACTGGCAGACTACGGGGGGGATCACCAAGCTGGTCAACAACAAGATGGTGATCTACTATACGGGGGACCATAACAATCTTCGGCTACAGATCAGGGAGGGAATCGCCCGTATCCTGGTCGAAAACATCCTCTTCGGCGATGATCTTGGCGAGTTCGCCGCCAACCAGACGCTGCTCGATCTTCCGCAATGGCTTACCGACGGCTATATCGAATATGCGGCGGAACCCTGGAATACCGTGTTGGACGATCAGCTGAAATCGGCGATGCTTTCGGGCAGGTATAAGAACTTTTACCAGTTCGCGTACGAGAAGCCGAATCTTGCGGGTCATGCCTTTTGGTATTACCTGGCGAACAAATACAAAAAGGAAAATGTCACCTATTTCCTCTATCTGGCGCGGGTCTATCGTAATCTGAACAACGCCTCGCAACGCATTTGTAAGAAGAAGTTCAAAGAGGTGCTCAAGGACTTTATGCAGGAAGAGGAAGATCTCTACGAGCGGGATCTGCGTGGCCGCCGGAACCAACCCAAGGGGACCGTAGTGGAGTCATTCGATATCAACGATCATAAGGATTATTTCCATTTTGCACTCAACCCCAATCCCAAAAGCCAGACCTATGCCGTCGTCGAATACAATCGAGGAGCATACAAAGTGATGCTGTATGAACAGTATATCTATACGCATACGCTGCTGAAGAACGGGGTCAAGTCGCTCGAAGAACAGCTCGCCCCCCATTACCCGTTGTTAGCCTGGGACCCCAAAGGGACCCGCCTGACCTGTATTTACTGGGATAGGGGTAAGGTGAAGCTCTTTGTTTACGATGCGGTGAAGCACTATAAGCCGATAGTGACCGATCTGCCGGATTTCCAGCAGGTGCAGGACATGAAGTATATGCTGAACAGCAATACCCTGCTGCTGAGCGCCGTGCGTAACGGCCAATCCGACATCTATACCTACGATCTCGAGAAAGCCACCTGGAAACAGATCACCAACGATATCTACGACGATTTGGACGCCTCCTTCGTATCCTTTCCCGGCAAAACGGGGATTATCTTCTCCAGCAACCGGCCGGCGGGCATGGCAGTGAGCAAGGACACCGTGCTGCCCAGCAACAACCACTACAACGTCTTTCTGGTAAGCAACTGGAACGAACCCGATGGCAAGCAGATCACACAGCTTACCCATCTGAAATACGGCGACGCCCGTTACCCTACGCAATACAACGTCACGCACTTTACTTTCGTCAGCGACGAGAACGGGATAGCCAACCGGTATGCCGGTTTCTTCACTACGAAACGCGCCGGTCTCGACACCGTCTACAAAGTCGGGGATGAATTGCTGCACAACCCAACCCCGGAGGACCTGGACTCTACGTTGAAGGCAGCGAATAAG
>JAICXX010000339.1 GCA_025934485.1 Chitinophagaceae bacterium | reverse complement strand
TGGCCGAAAGAGAACAGCGGCGGGAAGAGGAATTCGGCCAGATCGACGGCATCCAGGGGATTGGCGGCGTTATGCGGATCGAATTCCTTTTTGTCTTCGGCGTTCCATTTCTCGAGTCTTTCCCGGGTCTTTCGAGCCTTTGAGCTGAGCGAACCATCCTTGCGGGTATCGTAGAGATCGTGCAGTGCGGCCGTCATCGCGGGAGAGAGCGTAATGTCCGTATACTGATCCAGGTGGATGCGGAGCGCCGTTTCGTTCTTCGTGTCGTTGTCGATGTCCTTAACCAAGTTGGGATAACGATAGCTCGTAAAGGTCATCAGCGGGCTGTTGTCCGCGAGTGCGAACCGGTCGCCATCCAGGGTAAGGGTCGCGGGTGAAAGCCGTATCGGTGCTGTGCGGACAGAATCTTTGACTACGGAAGTCGCGGAAGCCGTAGCGGGCAGGGAACCGGATGAGAGAGCAGAGGGCGTGACAACCGGGGGCAGATAGGCCCGGTTTTGTGCGACACCGGGCTTGTTCCCGCGAACATTTTTATAGCGAATAAAGCCGATGGCCAGAAGAAGAACACAGGCTGCAGCGGCGGCGTAGGGCAGCCACTTTTTTGAGCGGCCGTTGGCAGCGGGGATCACCGCATCCATGATCGCCGAACGCAGGTGTGCCGGGGGTGGGATCGAATGATCGGCAAGCCGCCGGAATGCGGGGGCGGTCTCGGCGGTGGGGTTGGTCGCGGCGGCGTTGGCGAGGGCGGCAGAGTCGAGAAGCTCGCGCAGGTTTTCGAACACCTCCCGGGGCGGGGGCGTAGAATGATCCTGTAGGTGATGCCAGCTATCTGTGCGTTCTTCCATGAGCTTTTTAATTGTCCGCCAACATTCTTTTGAGCAGGAGCCTTCCCCGATGCAGTTGTGACCGGCTGCCTTCTTCGGAAATATTCAGGAACTCGCCGATCTCCTTGTGCGTGTACCCTTCCACCATATAAAGGTTGACGACGGTTCGGTAACCGGAGGGTAACCGCCGGATATAGCTGATCAGATCGTCGTTCGTAAGCTTGTCGTACCCCGAAAGATCGTCCGATGTGGCCGGATCGACGCCCTGTGGTAAAACGGGCAGCAGGAGATTTCTCTTTTTGATGCCGTCGATACAGGTGCTGATGAATATCGTCCGGGCCCAGCCTTCGAAAGAGCCCTCGCCGCGAAAGGTCGCCAAATGCCTATAAAGTTTTACAAAACTCTCTTGAAACCAATCATTTGCATCTTCCGAATTACCTGCATAGCGCAGACAAAGACTGTACATTTTTCCAGCGATCGCATCATAGATCTGCTGGAACGACCGATGATCTCCTTTGGACGCCTTCTCAGCCAAGACCTCAAAATAGGGGTTTACGTTGCGTGTGGGATCCATGGAACAAAGATGAAGAAACGCTTTAAGAAAAAAATTTTTTTTCGACGAAACGTTTTGTTCCGGGCACGAGTCTTTAATGCATCCACAACCCCGCGGGACGCTTATCCTCGTCTATCCCAACCCTTGAATTTTCCGACACGTCTATTTGTCAAATCATTATTAATACATGAAACAGCTAATTATACTACTGTTAGTGGGAATGCGTTGCTCCGAACTTTTGGCCCAGGCGTATGTAGGTGAGGTGAACCAGGGCAAAACGGCGCAGGAGGGAGCGGCCATCCGGCTGCCATATACCACGGACCAGGTGGAGGATGCCCTGAAGGCCTACTTGTCCCGAAAAGGATATTCTTCGTCGCGTTCGCACGGTTATATCGTTTCCCGCGGCGTATCACTCGGCAGCGATGACAAGGACGGGGCCGATCTCTATTTCGCCACGTCAATGGCCGGCCGAAAGCAAAAAGACCTCACGATATTGAGCATTGTACCTGCGAAGAAGAACCAGGAGATCGGCGCGGGTTCTTTTACCGACAGCACGAAGCTGGATGCCGCACGAATATTTCTCGACAGCCTGGCGCCGTTCGTGAACACCTTTGGGACCGGGATAATGGTCGATAACCAGCAGGAGGTCTTATTGAAAGCGCAAAAGCGATTGAGCGATCTGCGCAATGACAGCACGGACATGGAAAAGCGTTTGCGGGATCTGCAAGCCGATCTGACGCAGAACAAGGCTGACCAGGTCAAGGCGGCGGCCGACCTGCAAACGTATATCGGGGCCGACAACGATACCAAGACAAAATATCAAAAGCGACTAAACAAGTTGATCGATCGCCAAGGCACGCTGGAAAAGAAGATTCGGAAAACACAGGATGATCTCGCCGACAACAAGAGCGATATGACCAAACAGCAGGCTGTAGTAGCGGAGCAGCAGCTGGCATTGGATGCCGTGAAAGCCAGGCAAAATTGATCCATTCACAGTCTCTTTATCCGAGGCGTGTTTTTTAGGGGTAGCCGGGACGTGGCAGGCGTTCCGGCCCCCTTTTTTTGATTGCTGCCGACCCATGCATAGAGCGGGCTAGCTTTCGCAGAGAGCTTTGATCTGGACAAGGATCGGGTCCCATCCGCCGCCATCGCAGGTGTCTTTATACCGAACCGTCCCCTCGGCAACGGTGCTATAGTCTCCCTGGGACACCTCGAGGCCAGTCTGCCCGTTCCTTTCGTCGAGGTTGCAGGTTATGGTAAGATAGTTCTCCGGGAGATCCGGGATCTTGGGATTATTGGGGTCGATCACCGTATAGACGAGCGACCTGGGAGGATCGATGCTGACGACCTTCCCTTTTACGGCGATCATCTCCACGCCATTGAAGGTACCTTTCCAGATCAGGGGGCTGCCCGGCTTCCAGTCCGAAAGGGCTTCGCAGCCGAACATATACTTTTTTGTCTGTTCGGGGTTGGTAAGCGCGTCCCATACTTTTATTGCGGGGGCGTGGATGACGATGGTGTTGGTGACAACAAGCGGCTGGTTCATAATAATTTGTTTATGCAATGATAGGGCATGTCCTTTTTGCCGGATTGCATATCAGGGATTTTTTCTAGCCTTTGCCGGAGGGGTACCGAAACGTTTTTTGAAGGCGTTATTGAAATGTTGCGGCGTGGAATAGCCGAGTTCCGCGGCGATCTCGGCAGCCGTCTTTTGTGTATCCTGAAGGTATTGACGAGCCAGGAGCAGGCGTTGTTCGGCGAGATAGCCGAAGACGGTAGTCCGGAACAGCTCTTTGAACCCGCGTTTCAATTTGTATTCGTTTAGGCCCACGGTCCGGGCGATCTCGGAGAGGTTGGGTGGCGAATCGAGCCTTTGGTTGATCAGTTCGCGAACGGCATTGAGCTTTTCTTTGTCGCGGGGGTTTTTGATGAACTCCGGCTTTTGTTGCATGGCCTGGTCGCAGGATTCGGCGCAGAGGACGAGGAGTTCGATGCTTTTGGAAAGGAGGAACAACTGTTGCAGGTCGCCCTTGTAAGGGTTCTCGATGATCTGGCGGATCACCTGGTGAATGGCAGGGTCGATGGCGCCCCACTCGCTCGAAAGGATCGTGCTCCGACCCTCTACGATGGCATCTGCGAATCGCTTCAGGGTGTCGCTCGCGTTGCCGGTGAATCTCAAAAAGGTCTCGCGGGGGAACTGGACGCCAAAGGTCTCGAGCTCGAGGGTGTGCGGATCGACAGTCATGTCGAACTCGCGGGAATAGAGAATATTGTGATGCCCGCCTATGAGGTGAAAATCCTGGTCCAGCTGCTTGTGGTAAAAACTATAGTTGCCGCGAAGACCGAGGTGCAGGCGGATGACATCGTCGCGATGGTTGCTGGCGCTAAAGCCACCCGCCTTGTTGAACCGGGAGACGGCGTGACCTAGCTTAATGCCGTTGACCTCCCAAAGGAGGGAATCACGGGTGCCGGCTTCTGTAACGAGTTGTTGTCGGTTCTCCATGCGGCAAAGATACGGAAGCCGGCGGCTATGGGCGCTGGCCGCGGGGCTAGTTGCCGACGACTGCCACCGCAAAGGGTTTCAGCTCGACGGGCGCTCCTGTGAC
>JAICXX010000261.1 GCA_025934485.1 Chitinophagaceae bacterium | reverse complement strand
TGTACAACTCGGTCTTTCTTCCTCACCCCTGAACCAGGTGGTGGTCATCGGCTATGGCACGGCGAGGAAGAAAGATCTCACGGGGTCGGTGGGCTCCGTGAATATGACGGATATGGCGAAGGCGCCGGTGCGCGATTTCGAAGAGGCGCTGGCGGGAAGATTGGCGGGTGTCACGGCCAGCTCGAGCGACGGGCAGCCCGGGGCCAATGTGAACATCGTGATCCGCGGCAACAACAGTATCACCCAGGATAATTCACCCTTGTATGTGGTAGATGGTTTTCCGCTGGAGGACCCCAACAACAATGCGATCAACCCGGCGGAGATCGAATCCATCGAGGTATTGAAAGATGCGTCATCCACGGCGATCTATGGTGCGCGGGGCGCCAATGGCGTCATCGTGATCACCACGAAAAGGGGGAAAGAAGGCAAACCCGTAGTCTCCTACGGCGGCTACTACGGGTTCCAGCAAAACAACAAAAAGATGGGCGTGATGAACCCGTATCAATTCGTCAAGTTGCAAGATGAGATCGATTCGGTGAATACGGACAGTACCTGGCTGGCGAACGGCAAGACACTCGACAGCTATAAGAATGTCAAGGGCATCGATCTGCAGGATCAGCTGTTCCGGACGAGCCCTTTCAGCAATCATTTTATTTCGGTCTCCGGCGGCAGCAGGGATACGCGGTACAGCATCTCCGGATCGGCGACCAACCAGGAAGGCATCCTGGTCGCTTCGGGCTATAACCGTTACCAGGGACGCATCCGGCTGGACCAGAAAGTGGATCAGCACCTCACCGTGGGCATCAACACGAACTACAGCAATATGACGCAGTATGGGACCAGTCCTGCCCAGGAGGTCAACGGATTCTATTATGGGAATCTGATGTTCAGTGTTTGGGCCTATCCGCCGGTGACGAAAAATGCGGGTCCGCTGGATGTACAGGACGACAACTCCGATTTTTTGGCTATACAGGGTTTTAACCCCATCCAGGCGGCAAAGAACGAGCTGCGGCGGAACATCTCGAATGTGCTCACAGCAAATGGTTATGCAGAATACAATTTCCTGCGGCATTTCCAGCTCAGGGTCACGGGCGGGTTGACCAAGACCACAGCCCGGACCGAACAGTTCAATAATACGCAAACGCCGCTAGGCAGTCCACTCACAAAGGCCGGGGCCACCAATGGCGTCAATGGTTCGGTGATCTACAACGAGATCAATACCTGGCTCAACGAGAATACGCTGAGCTATAACAATCAGATCAGCGCGTCGGGCGTTTTGAATACGGTCGTTGGGTTTACGATGCAGGGGACCACGACCTCGTCTTATGGAGCCGCGGCCAACCATGTACCCAATGAAGATCTTGGGGTCTCCGGACTCGACGAGGGTACGCCGGTCTCGATCAATTCGACATCATCGGGCAACAAACTGGCGTCTTTCCTCGGCAGGGTGAACTATACGTTGTTGTCAAAGTATCTGTTTACCGCTTCCTTCCGGGCGGATGGGTCGTCGAAGTTTGCGCCGGCTAACCGGTGGAGCTATTTTCCCAGCGGCGCGGTGGCCTGGCGGCTGAGCGACGAGAATTTTATGCGCGGGGTACGGTTTATCAGCAATGCCAAGCTGCGCGCCAGCTATGGGAGCACGGGGAATAACCGGGTGGCGGATTTTGCCTACCTCAGCACGGTAAATTTACCTGCCAGCACGGCCTATAGTTATTATAACAGTCCCGTGATCGCGGCGATATTGAGTACGCTGGGCAATCCCAATCTGAAATGGGAGACGACCAATCAAGCCGATTTCGGGCTGGAACTGGGGATGTTGAACGAGCGGATCGCGCTGGAGGCGGATGTCTACCGAAAGATAACGTCGAACCTGCTTCTAAACGCCAGTCTGCCCGGTTCGTTGGGTTTCAGCACGGCGATGGAAAATATCGGCAAGGTGCAAAACCAGGGGTTGGAGGTAACGCTGAATACGACGAATGTAAAAAGCGCGAAGTTTGTGTGGTCGTCCAATTTCAATATCTCTTTCAACAGGAATAAAGTATTGGCGTTAACCCAGGGTCAGAATGCCCTTTATACCGTAGCTCCCTGGGATACCTATACGAGCAGCGTTCCGTTGTATGCCGCCCAGGTGGGTAAACCCATTGCGATGTTTTGGGGGTATAAATGGCTCGGCAACTATCAGTATTCGGATTTCACGCAAAACGGCAGCGGCGCCTATGTGTTGAAGTCGGGCGAGCCGGCCTATTCGACAACCGTGTCGACACCCATTCAGCCCGGGAATATCAAATTCGCGGACATCAGCGGGCCGGCGGGGAAACCGGATGGGGTGATCAACGCGAGCGATCGCACCTTTATCGGCAATCCGAACCCTAAGTTCACCGGCGGTTTTACAAACGACTTCACGTATAAGAATTTTGACCTGAACGTGCTGCTGACCTTTTCGTACGGCGGCGACATCATCAACATCAACCGGATCATCATGGAAGGCGGCAGGGTGGTCAGAGGCATGAACTATTTTGCCAGCTACGCAAACCGCTGGAGTCCCACGAATCAAAATAACAAATACTTCCGCGAGAACGGGGGAGGACCGCTGGAAGACTCTTACTCGTCGCGGGTGATCGAGAATGGATCGTATCTCAAAGTGAAGACGGTGCAGCTGGGCTATAATTTTCCGAAAAGCCTGATCAGCCGGGCGAAGCTGAGTACGTTGCGTCTCTATGTCGCGACGCAGAACCTCCATACGTTTACGAAGTATAGTGGTTTCGATCCCGAGGTGTCGCGGTTTGGCGCTTCTGCGCTGATGCCGGCGTTCGACTATTCCGTGTATCCGTATGCCAGGACGATCACGTTTGGCTTAAATCTTTCATTTTAAAGACAACAACAATGAAAAAGATAGTAGGTACACTATTTGTTTTGTGGCTGGTTGGGACTTCGTGTAATAAATTCTTAAGCTCTAAACCCACCGATTTTGTCTCGCCGGCGCAGTTCTATAATACACCCACGGAGTTGAACGAAGCCCTGGCCGGTGTCTATAATTCGTTGACCACGGTGAATACCTATGGTCTGCTCCAGAGCTTTTACCTCGTGTCGGGAACGGACGAAGGCTGGTATAAACTCAATACGACCACGCCTTTTCCGGGTAATTATGATATCGCCACGTCGGAGCCGAAGATCTATGCTACCTGGAGCGATCTCTATACGGGCATCAACCGGGCGAACAATCTGCTGGCCAATATCGATAAACCCTCGATGGATGAAACCGCGCGCGGCGTGATCAAGGGCGAGGCCTTGTTCCTGCGGGCGTATATGTACTATCTGCTCGTGACGCAATGGGGCAATGTGCCGTTGCTGCTGACGCCTACGACGGACAGCCGGGATGTGAACAACCCGCCGACGCCGATGGCGCAGATCTATGATACCATTCTGGCGAATATGACCACCGCGAAGGACCTCGTGAATACGTTTACGACGAACGGGACGACCGTGCATGTGTCGAAGACGGCGTGTGAGGCGATGCTAGCGCGGGTATGTCTCAAGATGGCCGGCCAACCGTTGAACGATGCTTCGAAGCTGTCCCAGGCGCGCGACTGGTGCGACAGCGTGATGTTGGATCATGAGCATTCGTTGAATCCAAACTATTCGCAGGTCTTCATCAATGAATCCCAGGATATCTATAAAGATGCGTATAATGAAGTCATCTGGGAGATCGAGTTCGAGGGCAACAACCAGGGGGTGGTACAACTAGGGGGAAGATGGACGATCTATATGGGTGTCCGTAATGTAAATCTGAATTACTATTCCTATGGATTTATGGGGCCCACGGGGTATTTGTATAAGTTGTATGGAGCGGGCGATCTGCGGCGGGATTGGGCCATTGCGCCATACAATTACTATGCGACCAATACGCCAACCAAGGTTTATATATCGCCCACGGATATCTATTCCCGAACGGAAGGCAAGTGGCGGCGGGAGTATGAGGTAGGTTATCCTAACCTGGCGAATGAGTTCAACTCCACCAATTTTCCGGTGCTCCGGTATGCGGATGTGCTCCTGATGTTCGCGGAGACCGAGAATGAGCTCAATGGCCCGACTCAGGCGGCATTGGATGCCGTGAATGCGGTGCGGCGCCGGGCTTATGGGTTTCCGCCCAATACGCCGGTTTCTTCGGTGTCGGTGGTGAGCAGTATCCTGACGGCTTCCGGTGGAAAAGGATATTTGACTTCGGCGCCGCTGATCCCGGTGACACTCACCGGTGGTGGAGGAACGGGCGCTACGGGGACGGCTTCTGTGGGGCAAAGCGGAGCCACAGCAGGTACGGTCACGAATATCTTTGTTTCGAATCCGGGTCTTGGGTATACTTCGACGCCAGCGGTAACGATCGGTACGCCCTGGCAGGCCAATACGAATTTTGCGGCCGGAACGCAGGTCTTTTATGGCAGCAATCTTTATACGGTAACGACATCGGGCAGCTCATCTTCGACTCCGCCGACACAAACCAGCGGAGCTTCCGATCCTACCGTGACAGGGATTACGTTTACCTATGCGGGTGTGCCGGCGACGGGGACGGCAACCACCGGCTCTTCGCTTGTGGATATCGCGGCGGGCGTTACGCAGGATTCGTTACGGCAGATGATCCGGGACGAACGGGCAAGGGAGCTTTGTTTCGAGGGAATACGGAAGTTCGACCTGATCCGATGGGGGATCCTGGTCCCGCAATTAAAGATGGTGCTTGCCGACCAGAATGCGGGGCTTTCAACAGCTTTGAAATATGGGCTGAAGGCCTATCAGAATGTGCAGCCCAAACATGTATGGTTCCCGATCCCCGACATGGAGCTCCAGCTCAACAAGGCGATGACGCAAAACCCACTATGGCAGTAGTACCGGCATCCGGCTCAAACAATATTTTACATTTTAATCAATTAAACCTGAAGAAAATGAAACACTTTCTTATCATGGCTATTACACTCGCCTTTTTGACGGTGTATGCCGCATGCGTTAAAAATATGCATATGATCGTCCACAGCGGCGACACAAAAGGTGGCGTTACGGCACCCACCGGTTCGATCGATGTCACGGCTTGTGGGGCTACACCCAACGATACGACGATCGACAATGCCGGGTTTCAAAAGGCCATCGACTCGGCATCGAAGCTGGGCGGTGCGACCGTATGGGTCCCTGCCGGAACGTATATGATCAATGTAGACATTTCCGTGCTGCTCAAAAGCAATGTCATCATCTCGATGGCTTCGGGCGCCATTCTGCAGGCGCATAAAACCG
Source organism: Chitinophagaceae bacterium (assembly GCA_025934485.1). Classification (GTDB taxonomy): domain Bacteria; phylum Bacteroidota; class Bacteroidia; order Chitinophagales; family Chitinophagaceae; genus Puia. Next base: position 1,901 of record JAICXX010000261.1, on the reverse strand, counting down.
GCACTGACCGCAACTATGTGCTAAAAGCGCTAAAGGTAGGGCATATACAGATCCTGGGCGGCGAGATCATCGGCGACCGGAACACGCATACCAGTACCACAGGTGAACACGGCATGGGTATAGCGATCTATGGTTGCGACAGTGTGGCGGTGAAGTATACGACGATCCGGGATTGCTGGGGTGACGGGATCACCATGAGCTCGAGACCCTCCGAAGGCGCGCCGAATGCCTCGACGCGCATCTATATCATCGGTGTGACCGCGGACAGTAACCGGCGGCAGGGCATCACGATCGGCACCGTGAGCGGTGTGACCATCGACAGTTGTACGATCACGCATACCAATGGCACGGCGCCGCAGGACGGCATCGATATCGAGCCTGATTCGGGCACCGCTCGGAACGTAAACATCAAACATTCGTTCTTTGCCTACAATACCGGTAATGGGATCGAGATGAACGCCAAGGATACGACCGTCGACAGCATTTACAACATCAATGTGAATGATGACAACTTCCATCTCAACGCCTATGCCGGGTATCTGCAGCAGGTGAAGAACAGCACCTTCAATTATGATTCGATAGCGGCGCAGCGCTATCATCCGTATGTCGTGCTGCATAATTATTCGAACGTGGATACCATACCACTTTATTATTACTAAGCTATGATGCCGGTACTGCTTTTTTTGGTGATCTTTTTTGTTTCGGCTGTGCCCGCCAGGGCACAGTCGGCATTTGACGGGCCTCACGGTACGCATCATTGGATCGAATTCAGCGATGCGCCGAATGCCTTGTATCATACGATTGCGCGGGAGGCTTATGCCGATCTTTCCCGGCGGTCGTCCACGGTGGCGGCTATTCACACCCGCGCGGGCTGGGAGGCGCGGCAGCAGTGGGTGCGGGGGATGTTGCGTTCCGCGGTGGGGCCGTTCCCTGCCCGGACACCGTTGAATGCCGTGGTAACGGGAACTTTCGATGGCGATGGTTATAGGCTCGAGAATATACGCTTTGAATCGCAGCCGGGTTACTATGTGACGGCTGGATTGTTTTTGCCGGCCAATGCCGGGGCTTCTGGATCCCGGCCTGGGGTTCGGCCCGATGGCGTTCGGCGGGACCCGGCGGAGGGGCGGCGGGCGCCGGCGATCGTGTATTGCAGCGGGCATAGCGATAATGGGTATCGGATGCCGGGGTATTTGAATGAGATCTTGAATTTTGTGCGCAAGGGGTTTATCGTATTTGCCTTTGATCCTATGGGGCAGGGCGAGCGGCTGCAGTATTTTGATACCGCTACGGGTAAGTCGCGATTCCGCTATCCCGCTTATGAACACTCTTATTGCGGTGCGCAGCTTTTCATCACCGGCAATACGCTGGCCAGGGATTTTATCTGGGACGGCATCCGGGCGATCGATTATCTGTGTACGCGGCCGGAAGTGGATACGGCGCGGATCGGCATCACGGGCCGTAGTGGCGGGGGGACACAGTCGGCGATGATCGCGGCTTTCGATGGCCGGATCAAAGCGGCGGCGCCGGAGAATTATATCACGAACATGCGGCGGCTATTCGAGGCGATGGGGCCGCAGGATGCCGAGCAGGACCTTATGTATGCCCTCGCCAAGGGTTGGGATATGGCCGACCTCCTGGCGGTGCGGGCGCCGAAGCCGGCGCTGGTGATCACGACCACGCAGGATATGTTCCCGATCCAGGGCGCACTTGAAACCTGCGCCGAGGTGGGACGGGTCTATCGCGCTTTTGGGGCTTCCGCTAATTTTCGCATGGTGACGGACGACGCGCCGCATACCTCTACGTTGAAGAACCGCGAGGCGACGTATGCGTTCTTTCAGCGGGTGTTGGATAATCCGGGGGATTCGCTCGAAGTGCGGGTTTCTTCGCCGCGCCCGGAGGCG
>JAICXX010000327.1 GCA_025934485.1 Chitinophagaceae bacterium | reverse complement strand
TTGTATCATGGGGGTTATTTATCAGCCTTTTGAACAGAAATCGATATGCCCGGATCATCGTCGTCCCGCTCCTCTCCTTCTTCATAGCTTTCCGCTATGGAGTCGCCATCAGCATCGAGATGCGGTGGGGGCCAGCCTCGGGCAGCGATATTTTTATGTCGATTGTGCATTACCCAGAATTTCCAGGCGTACCGGCAGGGAATGTAAATGGCGAAGAGAACGAGCGCGACGGCCCAGCCCGGGTAATTGTTCGCGAATTGAAAGAAGGTATTCATACTTACTGTTTTTTGCTTTGAGGGTGAGGGTATTGGGAGAGGGTTTCCTTTATCGCCGCGTTAAGTGCCCGCATATTGCTGGCCTGATACCCCGTCGTGCTTGATTCTAAAACATGCAGCGCGTTGCGATAGTCATCCCTTTCTTTTTCCAAAGCGGCTATTCTATCTGCATCGGCTTTTCGTTCGGACTGTAATTCATCGATGAAGTCCATTTTTTCGGCCAACTTGCCCTCCATATGATCGATATGCTCCTGCAATCCGGCGTTCGCCTCGATGAGCGTTTTTATAACCTCTTCATCACTGGGAGAGTCTTCCGGCACTTCTCCTTCCTGCTGTCCTAGGCTTTTAAATTCCTCGGCGCACCCGCTGCATTGTTCTTTGCATGGTGAACAATATTTCCTGGTGCAGTAGAATTTTGTTTCCTGCTGTCCTAATGGTAGGGGTTCAGACTTTGGCTGCCGCAGATCGCCGCTGCAATTACTGCAAAGCGTCTTGCATCTATCGCCGCCGCCAAATTCGTGATGGCAGAAAAAGTTCTCTTGCTGTATGTCTCCGCCATTGGCGTCGGTGAGATGCCGCTTATCGTTTGGCCCGCGCATAAGGTGCGAATCCGGATGGAACGAAGCCGCTCCATCGCTCGGCGATCTCGTTGGCGCTTTTTGCTCTATCTCTATGGATGGGGAAGGCTGTTCCTTTTTGAAGGATAAGCGAAATTTATCGGGCGTTCCTTCATTAATTATGCCGGTTTCAAAGCCCCATTCCAACCCCAGCATGTAAAAGACCTTCAAAAAGGCTTTGCCGGTCGTCTGCAAGAACCCTTCGAAGAACTTTTGCTTATCGACATCTGGCAATGACGAAAGGTCGGGGATAAGATCGTCTTCGGACTGCTGCTGTACGGATAATAGGGGCTGTTCTGGGACGCATTCCAATGGGGAAGCCGGTAATTCGGCCCAATAGGTAATACACTCTTCGAATGCCCATCCATAATCATCATCATCGTGTTTAAAACATTCGCCTTGCTCACCTAGGTAGCCCACGAACATTTCCGTAGCCGGTTTGCCTCTATGCATATATTCGGAAAACAGTAAAACTAGGCTACCAACTTCCGGCATACGTTCCGACACGGGAATCCATCTCAATCCTACCTGCTGTATAGGCTCAGCCTGCTCTATTTTCTTTTGAAGGTCTTTCACCCATCCACGAAGAGCGTAGATTGCCCGCTCATATCCTTCCTTATCGGCTTGCGGGTCTCCTTCGTTGTCGAGCCATTTGAAAGTTTGTTCGGGATGGGCGGCGAGAGATTCAATAATGCCACTTCTGTTTAGTTCGCAAGTGATTGTGCCTACCGCGTTGGGCATGACTGCAAAAAGGCGGTATTCGTTTTTCGGGAGGCGCATTTTGGGGTCTACCCAGCGATCGTTATTGGTCATGGTTGTTACTTTTTATACGTTGAATCAATCCTACATTTGGGGTTATACCTCGCTCCTACCCTGTGTACAAGATCGTGGTAGGGCTTTCCGTGGTTGGTTGCTGGGAAACAGGAAGCGAAAAAGATCGATATGTAAATAATTCTTCTCATGGTTTTACATTCCAAATACCAACATAGCTGCGTCCTTGGCGTGGCTGTCGGTCTTTGCGTCCCAGCTCGTCGTCCGTCGAAATATGTCATCGGCAAGTTTGGTGATCGCCTTTTGGGGCCTTCTCATTTGATAATCTATCATATGGGCTTTCAGAAAATCGTCCCAAATGCCGCAATCCCGCTTTACCGATCCGGTGCCCTGAGCTTTGTGAAAATCCAGCTTGCGGCCGTAGGTGGCCTGTCGAGCATCCTCAACTATTACGAGAAGCGACCGGCGCGAGTCTTCGTTATGGAATTTTACCGCTGACATCGCCGCGTGGATTTGCAATGTGCCGACGAAAAAGAATTGCTTCTTACCGGGAATCCAGACGGCCAAGCCGGTATGCACGCCCGGGTCGATGCCGATAATGGCGCGGTACGTCCTTTGCTTCTGGGCTAATTGCTCTTTGGTGAGGATATCGGTCATTTTACCCTCCCTGCCATGACGGCCATTTCAATGTCTGTAAGGTCCCATTCCGCCAATATCAGAAAAAGGGTGGGTGTAAGCCGCCGCAAAAGATAAGGATCGCGCGATGGAGCCGGTGTCCAACTGTCTACTTCCCACAGAATATAATGGCTTAGCAATATTTTACCGGGATGATGAATTGGGGGGATGACAGGAACCGGAGCCTCTAAATCCATCACCCATGGAGTTGAATTTGGCCGAACCGGCAAAAGGCTTTTAAACTTGAAATGATCTTTCCATCGCCAGCCAGTATTTTTCCACGGCGTCTGAAAAGTAACATCGCCCGTTCGTGAGTACGAGCAACGTATTTTTTTATGTATGGCCGGCGCTATAGCCAATCGCGGATGCCAGTTATCCTTCACTCCACCGCCAGATAATGCGGTTGTAATGTCTATTACGGACTTCCCTTTTCGGACATGGTTATACACCGTCTTTAAATCGCGATAGCTCGCATCCTTGGAAGTTTTGGAGGCAGACAGATACTCCCTGTATTTCGCCTCAGCGGCTTCCTTCTCTTCTTTTAACAGCTCTATCTTCATAAAAAATAGTTTACACATGTGAATGAATCCATTCGTCTTTTTCTGCGATCTGCTTTTTGAGGGCTTCGTTCTCTGCTTTGAGGGAGGCGAGCTCGGCGGATGGGTGAAAATCAGGATCGTTAATTTTCAGGATAAATTTATCTACGATCTCCTTTTCCATTCGGTCGCGCTCTTTGCAGGGTATTGAATACCCTGAGCTTTCTGTATAGCCTATCAGGGTCAGATAGATCGCCCCTTTCAATGCGTAAATCCAGTCGGGAAGTTTATTCATCAGCAAAAGTTTTCTGGTTTATCAATGCGGTTAACTAATTCGAGTAAATCGCGGTAATTGCATGCCCACTCGCTTACCATCCGGCTCATCAATCCCTCCTGGTGACCTTTTTGGTAGAGACCAATAATCGGGACGTTTTTGGCCCATGCTGCGCCCATTTCGGCATGAGCGTCATTTCCCGCATAGGTATAGAGGATAAATAAATTGCAGGAGCAGGCACCATGTGTATCAAAATGGAATGACTTATCGGCAAATTCCGATCTTAGCCATTTCTCTGTGGGCATATCCATCGATTCTTCGTTGTTGTTTTCGACCCACGAAATAACCTCATGGCCTTTTTCTCGAAGGAGCGCAGTAAGCATTTCGACCCCATGTTGATTCTTCCAACTGCTTGCGATATAGATTTTCATTTTATGCGATATTTTTGTTTTCAGTTTCAAAATGCGGTGTTAAAGCCTTGCGCCTGGTTGTCTCGCGGCGAGGCGGTCTAATCGGGCCTTCTCCTTCGCCGCTGCCCGGCCCTCCCGAATATCTTTCCTCCGGTCGGCTAAGCATACGTGACCTTCCCGGAGAATACGATAGAACGCAGCGGAAGATAGTCCGGTCAATTGAAGCACTTCTTTCTCCGTATGTATTTTCGCTAGTTCCAGTACCTGCCGCCTGGTCTCCTTGCTGTATCTCGTTTGTGTTGCCATAACCTTGTTCGATGTCGGCCAGGACCATTAAAAGCTCCAGGCAGTCTTTGATCGTACTATCCTGATTTTCTTTGATCAGGCCGTTGATGATGTCTATTTGCCAGTTTAGGTCCATAGGGGTTAGAAGGGTTGATCGTCGCCGAAGGGAATAAAACCGCCCTGACCTGTCGCCGGCTTTCGCCCTGTGATATATCGTTCATATTCCTGCTCCGTCATAAGCTTCTGGATGGACTTCACGAATTTGAGTGGAAGTTCATCCAGCATCCCGTTACGATGCTTGGCGATGGTAAAGAGGATGCTGTCCGCCAGGCTGGCGTCCTGTTCTACCTCTTCGTCGGCGACCGGGCTAAGAAAAAACACGTCGTCCGCGTCCTGCTCGATGGCACCGGATTCCCGCAGCTGACCCAGGCGCGGCTTCCCTTCATCACCCTTCCGGTTGAGCTGCGACAGGGCGATTACCGGCACATTGAGCTCTTTTG
>JAICXX010000157.1 GCA_025934485.1 Chitinophagaceae bacterium | reverse complement strand
TTAGCGGCGGCAAAGGGCGGCTGCTCTTCAAAGACCAGGATCTCGTGATCGAGTCGCTGGCTGTTCACTCCGGCGATAGCCGGATAACTGCGTCGGGTGTCGCCCGGAATCTCGTCGCCCTGCTCGACCGTAACGCGGAGAACGTTTCGATGAACTGGCATCTCACTACACCCTCGCTCGACCTCGAAGATCTCCTGCCGTTGATCAATCGTCCGACCGGCGCCCCCGCCCGCCGGAATACCAAAAGCGCCTTTGGCGAGACCTTTGGCCGCATCGACAACCTCCTGAAAGAAGGCGCTATCCATGTCGACGTTGACGCAGCCGATCTGCGGTTCAGAAAATTCGTGGGCGCCCATGCCAAAGCAGATCTTTTGTTCGACAACCACGAGATCCGGCTGAACAAGCTGACCGTCGAACAGGGCGGAGGTTTGCTGCAGGCGAAGGCCACCCTCAGCCATAAGGGCGATGGCGAAGTGAGCCCCCTGAAGGTGGATACGCATCTGGACGGCGTGGACCTGCCGCATATCTTCTCAGCCTTCAACAATTTCGGTCAGGATGCAGTGACCGCCAAAAATCTAAAGGGTAACCTCACGGCCGATATCCATCTCACGGGCGATCTCAACGACAGGGCCAAGATCGTGACCCGGAGCCTCAAAGGGACCGTCACTTTTACCATCCGCAAGGGGCAGCTGGTGGATTTTGCCCCGATGGAGAAGGTGAGCGTGTCGGTGCTTAAAAAAAGGGACCTCTCCGAGATCAAGTTCGCGGAGCTGGAAAATCAGCTGGATGTGGACTCGACAACCATTTTTGTTCACCGGATGGAGATCAATTCTACAGCATTCACCCTTTTTGTAGAAGGGTTTTATAATCTTAAGACCGGGGTCGATATGAGTCTCCAGGTCCCGCTCAGCAACCTGTCCAAGGATCGCAACCAGGACATTCCGCCGACCAGCAGGGGGAACGAAGGGAAGGCCGGCCCCAGCGTCCATCTCCGCGCCAAGACCGGCGACGACGGGAAGGTGAAGATCAGCTGGGACCCGTTTAGAAAAGCTTTGAAAAAAGTTCGGTAATTTTACCCGTTTACGAAACTTCCTAAAGTCGCACATTTACCTACCATGCCTTTCAATATCCATGCTCCATTTCCCCCCAGTGGTGACCAGCCGGAAGCGATCCGGCAGCTCACGGAAGGTATCCTGGCCGGGGAACAATATCATACTCTGCTGGGTGTCACCGGCTCGGGAAAGACCTTTACCGTCGCCAATGTCATCCAGAATGTACAGCGCCCCACCCTGGTACTGACCCATAATAAGACACTTGTCGCGCAGCTTTACGGTGAATTCAAACAGTTCTTTCCGGATAACGCCGTAGGCTATTTCGTGAGCTATTACGACTATTATCAACCGGAAGCCTATATGCCGGTGAGCAATACCTATATCGAAAAAGATCTCTCGATCAATGAAGAGCTGGAAAAACTCCGGCTGCAGGCCACAACTCAATTGTTAAGCGGCCGCCGGGATATCATCGTCGTCGCTTCGGTGAGTTGCATCTATGGTATCGGTAACCCTGCCGATTTCGAGAACGGCATCATCCGGCTGCAACAGGGTCAGATGATCTCGCGGCAGGGTTTTCTGCATGCGCTGGTCAACAGCCTGTACAAACGGAGCGAGGTGGAGTTTGCCCGGGGTAACTTCCGTGTCAAGGGCGATACCGTCGACATCAACCTGCCTTATGTCGACTACGGCTATCGCATCAGCTTCTTCGGTGACGAGATCGATTCGATAGAAAGCTTCGACGTGTCGACCGGGAAACGCATCGGTCCTATGGACAATATCGCGATCTTCCCCGCCAATCTATACCTGGCGCCCAAGGATATCCTCCAGCAGGTGATCTATGAAATCCAGGACGAGTTGACGGAACAGGTGGCGTATTTCAAGAACATCGGGAAATACATCGAGGCGCAACGATTGAGCGAGCGGGTGAACTATGACGTCGAGATGATCCGTGAACTGGGTTACTGTAACGGCGTCGAGAACTATTCGCGTTTCTTCGACCGCCGCCAGCCCGGCACGCGGCCCTTTTGTCTACTGGATTATTTCCCTAAAGATTTTTTGTTGGTGCTTGACGAAAGCCATCAAACCGTCCCGCAGATCAGCGGGATGTATGGCGGCGACCGCAGCCGGAAACTCGTGTTGGTCGATTATGGCTTTCGGCTTCCCAGCGCGCTGGACAACCGGCCGCTTAATTTCCGTGAGTTCGAACAGATAACGGGTCAAACGATCTTCGTCTCTGCTACGCCGGGAGACTATGAGCTCGAGCAAACCGGCGGTGTGGTTGTGGAACAAGTGGTGCGACCTACGGGGTTATTAGACCCGCCTATCGAGATCCGGCCCAGCACCAACCAGATCGACGACCTCCTCGACGAGATCGACAAACGTGTGACGAAAGGGGACCGCGTTCTTGTGACCACACTGACCAAGCGTATGGCCGAAGAGATGGACAAATACCTGCATCGCATCGATATCAAATCCAAATACATCCACAGCGAGGTCGACACGCTCGAGCGCGTCGAGATCCTGAGGCAGCTGCGGTTAGGCGAGATCGATGTCCTTGTAGGCGTAAACCTGCTTCGCGAGGGCCTGGACCTGCCTGAAGTATCACTCGTCGCTATTTTGGATGCCGACAAGGAAGGGTTTCTGCGGAACGAGAAATCGTTGACGCAGACGGCCGGCCGCGCCGCGCGCAATGTCGACGGGCTGGTGATCTTCTATGCCGATACGATGACCGAGAGCATGCAACGTACGATCGACGAGACCAACCGCCGCCGCGAGAAGCAGATCGCCCACAACGAAAAACACGGCATCATTCCCCGCACGATAATCAAGTCCAAGGACCAGGTCTTTGCGCAGACGGCGGTGCTCGACGTCAAGGGTTACAACCCCGGCGATCCTTATGCCGTTGCGCCCGACGGCGAACTGGTGACCGCCGCTGTAGCGGAGGATCAGGAGGTCTATCAAACCATTCCCCAGGTGGAAAAGGCGATAGCCCGCACCAAAAAAGACATGGAAAAGGCCGCCCGCGATCTCGACTTCATGGAAGCCGCGCGGCTCCGTGATGAGATGTTTGGGTTGCAGGAAAAGCTCAAGAAAATGAAGGCGTGAGCTAAAAATATTAGCCCGACCTTACCTTTCGCATAGCACTTAAATCGCTAAATTCGCGGCTATGGAAAATACCGACAAAAGACTATTTCTCCTCGACGCGATGGCCCTGATCTTCCGCGCCTATTACGCACTGATCAGCAATCCTCGCGTCACGACGAAAGGCCGCAATACCAACGCACAATTCGGTTTCACGAACGCGCTCGTCGACCTGATCAACAATCAGAAACCGACGCATATGGCCGTGTGTTTCGACACCGAGGCGCCCACGGAAAGGCATACCGATTTCTCCGACTATAAGGCCAACCGCCAGGAGGCGCCGGAAGACCTGCTGAGCGCGCTGCCGGATATCAAAGTCATCGTCAAAGGCTTCAATATCCCCTGTATCGAGCTCGACGGCTATGAGGCCGACGACGTCATCGGCACTTTGAGCAAGCAGGCTTCCGCGGCGGGCTATGAGGTGTATATGGTCACTCCCGACAAGGACTATGGCCAGCTGGTCGACGAGCGGGTCAGGATCTATAAACCCCCCTACCAGGGTGGCATCGCCGAGATCTATGGCCCCAAAGAGGTCTGTGAAAAATGGAATATCAAGGACGTCTCCCAGGTGATAGATATCCTCGGGCTCATGGGCGACGCCGTCGACAATATCCCCGGCATAAAGGGCGTGGGTGAGAAGACCGCCGCCAAACTGTTGAACGAATACCAGACGCTGGAGAACGTCGTCGCCAATGCCGACAGCATCAAAGGCGCATTGGGAGAAAAAGTACGCGCCGGCAAAGACCTGGCCATCCTGAGCAAGAAGCTCGCGACGATCATTACCACCGTCCCTGTGGAGTTCCACGAGGAGAATTTCCGGCTCAAAGAGTGGAATAAAGATGTCCTCAACGAGGTCTTTAATGCGCTCGAATTCCGCACGCTAAGCAAACGCCTCCTTGGCGACAGCGCCACACCCACTTACACTCCGCCCGAAGGCGTACAGAAAGACCTATTCGGCAATGCGGTGACGCCGCCGGCTGCGGCAAAAAAACGCGGGTGGGCAGCGGGGCAAGCGGGAGGCACAGCGGGCGCGGGGGCACCGGGATCAGCGGGATCAGCCGGGGCCACGGCGGGAGGCGCAGGGCAAGCCGCAGGCCAGCTCGAAAAATTAGAAGAAGCCAGCACCCGGCTCGAGGCCGCGGTAGAAAGAGGCGAGGAGGACGGCGAGACGGCGACAACAGAAGAAGACGTCGCCCCGCACGCAGCAAGAACCGTCGCAAATACCCCTCACACCTACAAGTCGGTGGTAGGCGAAACCGCGATAAAAGAACTGGTAGCAACGCTGCAAAACCACAGAGAGATCTGTTTCGACACCGAAACCACCGGCATCGATGCCAACGACGTGGAGATCGTGGGTATGAGCTTCTCCGTCACACCCGGCGAAGCCTGGTATGTGCCGACACCGCCCGACCAGAAAGCCGCGCAGACCATCATCGATGCTTTCCGCCCGCTATTCGACTCGCCGGACATCACCTGGATCGGTCAGAACCTCAAATATGACCTGCTGGTCATGAAATGGTACGGCGTCAGCCTAAAAGGTCAGCTTTTCGACACGATGCTGGCACATTATGTCATCGAGCCGGAAGGCAAACGTGGTATGGACCAGCTGAGCGCTCAATACCTGGCCTACGAGCCCGTGCACATCGAAGAGCTCATAGGCAAAAAAGGGAAGACACAGGGCAATATGCGCGACGTTCAACTCGACAAGATCACCGAATATGCTGCTGAAGACGCCGACATTACCCTGCAGCTGAAACACATCTTCCTTCCCCAGCTCAAGACCAAAGAGGTGGAACGGGTGTTTTATCAGGTCGAGAATCCGCTGGTAAAAGTCCTCACCGATATGGAGTTCGAAGGCATCCGGGTCGACACCGGATTTTTGCTCGAATATTCAAAAGAGCTCGACCGGGAAGCCCGGCAGGCCGAAGAAAAGGTCTATGAACAGGCCGGCGAACGTTTCAATCTCGCGAGCCCGAAACAGCTCGGCGAGATCCTCTTCGAGCGGATGAAGCTCGACCCCAAGGCCAAGAAGACGAAGACCGGTCAGTATGCCACGGGTGAAGATGTGCTGCTGAAGCTTGCCGCCAAACACCAGATCGTCGACGACATCCTCGCATTCCGCGAGCTCACCAAGCTAAAGTCGACCTATGTGGACGCCCTGCCGACGATGATCAACCGAAAAACGGGACGCGTACACACGAGCTATGCCCAGGCTGTGGCTGTCACGGGAAGATTGAGCTCCAATAATCCCAATCTGCAGAACATTCCCATTCGTACCGAACGGGGCCGCGAGATCCGAAAGGCTTTTATCCCCCGCAATGACGATTACGTCCTCGTTTCCGCCGACTATTCGCAGATCGAGCTGCGTATCGTCGCCGCCATCAGCGGGGACCCCAATATGTGCGCCGCTTTCCTGGAGGGAAAGGACATCCATACCTCGACGGCCGCCAAGGTCTTCGGCGTAGACGAAAAAGACGTTACGAAAGAAATGCGGTACAAGGCCAAAAGCGTCAATTTCGGCATCATCTATGGCCAGGGGGCCTTTGGGCTCGCCGATAACCTGGGTATCAGCCGCGGCGAAGCGAAAGAGATCATCGACAACTACAAGGCGCAGTTTGCAGGCATCCAGCGGTATATGGATAACACCATCAATTTCGCCCGTGAGACCGGTTATGTGGAAACCCTCATGGGCCGGAAAAGATGGCTTAAGGACATCAATTCCGCCAATTTCACGGTCCGCGGATTCGCCGAGCGCAACGCCATCAACTCCCCGATCCAGGGAACGGCGGCCGATATGATCAAATTGGCTATGATCAAAGTGCACGAGGAGTTCACCCGCCAGGGGCTCCGATCGAAGATGTTGCTGCAGGTTCACGACGAATTGGTCTTTGATGCCTATAAACCTGAATTAGATATAATTAAACCAATAATAACGCGTTGTATGCAGACCGCCCTGCCGCTTCCCCAAGAAGTGCCGGCTCTCGCAGAAATGGGTTCGGGTACCAATTGGCTGGAGGCCCATTAAAGGCGCATTAAGACGACAATTTTAACAGTTATTAACAACTTATTTATTGCCGGGCAACAAACCTTGACGTTCTATTCGAGTCAAACGATTTAAACAAACAATAACAGATAACATATGAGAAGCATGCGTACTATATTCTCTCTGCTGCTCACGGGCGTCCTGGCATCAGGAACTTTGTTGGCGCAGAATACCCCGCCACCGCAGCAACAAGAGGGTCCCGGCCCGCAGCAGCAGCAGGACTGGCCCCGCAGTTTCACCACGGACGACGGGACGGTAATAAAGATCTACCAGCCCCAGCCCGAAGGGTTTTCGGATAATGTGCTCAAATCCCGCTGGGCCATCTCTGTGCTCCAGCCCGGTAAATCCGATCCCGTTTTCGGGACCTTTTGGTCTGTCGCCAATGTAGAAACCGATAGGGATAATCGCCGCGTGATCATCCGAGACGCCAAAGTCCCCAATGTGCGTTTCCCCGGTCAAACGGACAATGACTTTACCAACGGGCTCAAAACGGCACTCGAAGCGAATTTACCCCAGGTTGCCGGGGATCTTTCACTCGACCAGGTTCTCGCCGGTCTGGACGAGAATACCGAACAGAAGAAATTATCCAAAGATCTGAACACCCAGGCGCCGCGTATTATTTATTCGAATCGGCCTTCGCTGCTGGTGAGCATCGACGGTCAACCCAAGCTGCAGAATAACAAGGATTGGAACCTCGATATCGTCGTCAATTCGCCCTTCACTATCGTTAAGGCAAATGATGGCAATTTCTATCTCTATGGTGGAAAGCACTGGTACCAGGCTCAGCAGGCCACGGGTCCTTATTCCCCCGCCGGCAATATTCCATCCGAGCTCAACCAGGTGCAAAGCGCTGTCGACAATGCCGCCAGCTCCAGCCCCGGTTACCAGGATTCCGCTACAGCCTCCCAGGACAAGGAGATCTCGAATATCATCGTGAGCACCTCGCCTGCCGAGCTGGTCCAGACCAACGGCGCGCCTAACTGGACGCCCATCGCCGGCACCGGTCTGTCGTATGCAGCCAATAGTACCAACGATATTTTCCAGGATGCTTCGGGCAAATATTATGTGCTGATCTCCGGCCGCTGGTATGCTTCCAGTTCACTGGATGGCGGCTGGCATTATGTTGCCGCCAATGCCCTCCCCGGAGACTTCGCGAAGATCCCCGAAGGCAGCCCCAAGGATAATGTACTGTCCAGTGTAGCCGGCACCGATGCGGCCCGCGAAGCGATCATGGACGCCCAGATCCCCCAGACTGCCAAGGTCGACCGGAACACGGCATCCACCACTGTCAACTACAATGGTGACCCCCAGTTTGCGCCGCTGCAGGGAACGGATATGCAATATGCTACCAACACCGGTTCGAATGTGATCGAAGACAATGGCGTATATTATACCGTCGACAACGGTGTATGGTTCCAGGGTCCCGGCCCCAATGGTCCCTGGACGGTAGCAACCGAACGTCCCGACGAGGTCGACCGTATCCCGCCGACGTCCCCGCTATACAACACAAAATATGTTTATATCTATGATGTAACCCCCGATTATATATACACGGGCTATACGCCGGGTTATCTGAATACCTATATCTACGGCCCAACGGTCGTTTATGGTACCGGGTTCTACTACAATCCCTGGTTCAACGGGTACTATTATCCCCGGCCTTGCACTTGGGGTTTCAACGTCTTCTATAATCCGTGGGCCGGCTGGTCCCTGGGCTACGGCTACGGTTTCGGCTGGTTCCATTTTGGCATCGGCGGTGGCTGGCACGGCTACTGGGGTGGCTGGGGCGGCGGCGGCTGGTGGGGCCCGCGCATGTATCATCCCGCTTATGGCTGGGGTGGTCACAGGAGCTATGGCTTCTATGGCGCGAACGCCTATCGCAACAGGAGTATCTATTACAACACCAGTTTCCACACGAATATCTATGCCGGTCGTGGTGGTGTCGTCACCCGGGACAACCATTCGTTCTACAACCGGACAAGTGCACGGCCGGGTGGTGTCGGTGGTTTCGGTCGCCCGATAGGGACCGGCGGTGCTGGCAGACCGGGCGTTGGACGCCCCGGCAATGTGTTCTCGGACCGTCAGGGTAATGTCTACCAGCGTAACCAGTCCAACAATCAATGGCAGCAACGGTCGACCAACAATTCCTGGCGGCCGGTACAGAACGCGGGCACGACGCAGAGTCTCAACCGGCAACAGCAGATGTACAACCGCGGCCAGGTCCGCACCCAGAACTTCCAACAGTCCCGCAGCTTTGCTCCTTCCCGTCCATCGGGTGGCTTCAGCAGGCCTTCCGGCGGCGGCGGCAGCAGACCTTCCGGCGGTGGGTTTAGCAGGCCTTCCGGCGGTGGCGGCAGACCTTCGGGTGGCGGCGGTGGTGGCCGGCGACACTAAGAAATTTCAATTAGCCTGCGGGTCAAATCACTTAAAGAGCCTTCGGGCTCTTTATTTTTGTGTATATGACACCGACTGTTTATTACTGTTACGACGCCTATTGTGGCTGGTGCTATGGGTTCAGCCCGGTGATCCGGCGCATTTTTGAAGAGTATCGCCAATCTCTGGCCTTTGAAGTCCTCTCGGGCGGTATGATCCTTCCGGAAAAACCCCAGCCCATCGGCGTTATGACCGGTTATATCCAAAAAGCCTACAAAACCGTCGAAGAACGCACCGGCATCCGGTTCGGTGACGACTGGCTCTGGCATATCATTCATCCCGAAGAAAGCGACTGGTTCCCTTACTCGGAAAAACCGGCGATCGCGCTTTGCATATTCAAGGAATACTATCCCGATCTTGCCGTGCCTTTCGCGGGGGAGCTGCAATATGCGCTTCATTGGGAAGGGCGCGATCTTTGCGACGATGAGGCATACCGGCATCTGCTGGAAAAATACAATATCCCCGAAAAAGAATTTTATGGCAAATTGCACCACCCCGCCTATAAAGAAAAAGCTTATGACGAGTTCGCCCTGGTGAGACAATTGAATGTCTCCGGTTTTCCCACCGTATTTTTACAGGTCAGTGACACGAAATTCTACTTGCTGACCCGGGGATATACCGATTATGCAACGATGAAAAATGCCATCGCGCAGGCCCTTCAAAAAGCAGCGGAATAAGGCGGGCAACGATGCGCTGATGCCGGGGGTTCGGCCTACGGCCTCAAAGGCTTCCCAACCAGCAGTGATCCTGCTTTGCAGTGAAAATATTTGCCCCCAAATCGTCGATTAACATTAACTTGCATGTCCCTAAAATTTCATTCATGCGCTTCATGCGCGAATAAAATGATTGCATGGAATATAACAAGATCATAGCCGTTACCGGATTGCCGGGATTGTACGAATTACTGAGCAGCAAAAGCGATGGCGCCATCGTCCGCTCGCTGGATGATAAAACTACCCGTTTCGTCGCGAGCCGCGTCCACAATTTTTCCCATTTGGAAAGCATCGAAGTCTACACCGTGAGGGAAAACGTGAACCTGGTCGATGTGCTCAAGGCCATGGAGGCTTCGGCGGAAAAACTACCCGACGAAAAGGACAACGCTGCCTTGAAAACCTATTTCAGCAAAGTCTATCCCGATATGGATTTCGACAGGGTATACAGCAGTGATCTCAAGAAAATGGTAAAATGGTTTACCGTTTTAAGATCGAACAATATCGAGATTAAATTGTCTGAACCTGAGGAGGCGGTCGAATCCGCCGATGCAGAAGAGACGCCGGCGCCGAAGGCCAGAAAGACAGCAGCAGAAAAACCGGCGGCGAAGGAAGAGAAAGAACCCGCTAAGGAAAAGGCTCCAGCCACCAGGAAAGCAGCTCCAAAGGCTGAAAAGGAAGAAGAAGAAAAGCCAAAGGCCGCAGCCAAAAAATCTGCCGCTGCTGAGAAGCCGGCAGCCAAGAAAGCAGCTCCAAAAGCCGAAAAGAAGGAAGCCGCTGACAAGCCTAAGAAGACAGCTACTAAAAAGAAAAGTTAATGACGCCTACAGCAGATCTGATAAAAGCAGCCAGCGAGTTGCAGAAGCCCGTGCGGCATTTCCTGCCCGCCGATTATGTGGTCACCGATTGGAAGAGTTTAGAGCCCTATTTTCAGGATCTGGATAAACGCCCGCTCGATACAAGGGAGCAGTTGGAAAAATGGCTGCTGGACATGAGCGAGCTGGAAGCCGTGGTGAGCGAAGATTCATCCTGGCGCCAGATCAAAATGACCTGCGATACCGAAAACAAAGCCCTCGAAGAGGCCTTTAACTATTTCTTCCTGCAGATACAACCCGAGATCCAGCCCTACGCCGACCGGCTCAACCGGCGGCTGGTAGAAAACCCGCATACCCGCGAGTTGGACCAAAAGGAATATTTCACCTATCTCCGCGGTGTCCGTAAAAGGATCGAGCTGTTCCGGGAGGCGAATATTCCCCTGTACGCCGAATCAAGCGTGCTTGGCCAGCAATATGGCGTTATCTCGGGCAAAATGACGGTCGAGGTGAACGGAAAGGAGTATACGCTTCAACAGGCTGCTAAATTCCTGGAAAATCCCGACCGCTCGCTACGGGAAGCCGTTTTCCGGAAGGTCCAGGAACGCCGCACGCAGGATAAAGATGCTCTCAACGACCTGTTCTCCAAATTGATCGCCATCCGGAACCAAATGGCCCTGAACACCGGATTTGCCAACTACCGCGACTTCAAATTTGAAGAACTCGGCCGTTTCGACTATACCAAAGAAGACTGCTTCCGTTTCCACGAAGCCGTCAAGGAATATGTAATCCCCCTGGTCAGCAAGATCAACGAGAAAAAAAGAAAGAAGCTGGGACTCGACACACTGCGGCCCTGGGACACCGAAGCCGAGCCGGCAGGGATAGAACCCCTCCGCCCCTTCACCAATGGACAGGATCTGCTGACCAAGACGATCACCTGTTTCGACGATCTCAACCCCTTTTTCGGTGACTGTCTGCGCACTATGCAGAAAATGGGCCGCTTCGATCTCGAAAGCCGTAAAGGCAAATCACCTGGCGGTTATAACTGTCCGTTAGCTGAAACCGGTGCGCCGTTCATTTTTATGAACGCGTCGGGTCAAATGGGCGATCTCACCACGATGGTACACGAAGGTGGGCACGCCATCCACTCCTTCCTCTCCCACCCCTTGAAACTGAGTAGCTTTAAAGACTATCCCATGGAGATCGCGGAAGTGGCGAGTATGTCGATGGAGCTGTTCACCATGGACCATTGGGATTTATTCTTCAGCGATAAAAACGATTTAGCACGTGCGAGAGAACATCAGCTCGAAAGAGTGATCACCATCTTCCCGTGGATCGCGACGATCGATAAGTTTCAGCATTGGATATACGAAAACCCTAGTCACACACTAGAGCAGAGAAAACAAAAATGGGTCGAGATCCTCAATGAATTCTCTTCACAATCGGTGGACTGGAGCGGGTTGGAACATTATCGGGAATTCGGCTGGCAGCGACAGTTGCACCTTTTCGAAGTTCCTTTCTACTATATCGAATACGGGATTGCACAGCTCGGTGCAATCGGTCTCTATATGCAGTATAAAAAGAACAAAGAGAAGGCGTTAAGCAACTACATTCAAGCATTGTCGCTTGGCGGCACCCGGACGCTGCCGGAATTATATGCAGCAGCAGGGCTCCAATTTAACTTTTCAAAAGAGTACATTAGAGAGCTGATGACATTCGTCAGTGAAGAACTCGGATGATGGAGGGCAAGAGGCCTACGGTCTCGAATCAAATAATCGTCCTTCGGACAAGAGACCTCCGGTCTCTAATGTAAAAAATACCGGAAAGTAGTAGAAAGAACGCTTGTTCGTATGCTTTTTTCCGGCTATATTTGCAATGATCGATTTTAAAAAATGTAATCACTACATAAAGAAGCTACTAATCAGAGCCTTAACCAAAAGTCCCGGTGTTTCTACATCGGGGCTTTGTTTTTATGGTAATCCCTGAGTGGCGCCATGCTCATAGCGGCTCACTGGTTGCAGCTCTTGCAGACGCCGCTGATCAACATATCCACCTGCATGCTCACATAACCGCCCGGTAATTCGATGGTGGGCACGGTCACTCCTTCCAGGCAAACGGTATTACCGCAGGCATTGCAGATAAAGTGAACATGATCATCGTGATGATGTCCACCGGAACAGTCGTCTTTACACAACGCATAGCGTATTGAATTATCTGCCGTCGGTATACTGTGGATCAGCCCTTTTTCCAAAAAGGTTTGCAGCGTACGGTAGACTGTAACTCTGTCGAATTTCCCGCCGGCTTTTTTCTCGATGTCGCTATGTGACAAAGCGCCGTCATGCTGCAGGAACAGCTCCAATATTTTTTTGCGACCACCGGTAATGCTCAGATGATTTTTTTTCAGCAGCTCATCTACTTTTTTATTGACCATAAAATGATTATCCGGGATTATTATTAAATAAAGCATTGGCGAAACGAGGCACCTCGGCTTTTTCCTTCAGGAGCGTGGCAATATCTTTTTCCAATTCATCCAACTCGTCTTTCTTTAACCCGTCGTAGATCTTTCGAACCCGGCCACCCTTATCCACAAGCGCCAGAAACTGTGTATGTAAGAACTGCTCGTTGATATTGATCGCATTGTTTTTCGGATCGTCCAGCAAATAGCCATTCCGCGCCAAATGATACAAGCTGTCCTTGCTTCCCGTTAGAAAAAACCATTTATTTGGATCCGCGCCCAGCGAATCCGCATACCATTTCATCCGCGCAACACTGTCCGTCTCCGGATCCACCGTATACGAACAGAACCGGATCCCCGGCTCGCCCGCAAAATCCGCCGCCAATTTCTTCATGTTGTTGTTCAACTTGGGACAGATACCCTTGCAGGTCGTGAAAAAATATTCGGCCACATACACCTTACCCGCCAGATCCCTCGCCGTGATCAGTTTCCCCTCCTGGTTTCGAAAAGCAAAATCCGGAACATAGCTGAGGACCGGCAATACCGGCTTGCCAAAACCCGGAACGATCTGACCCAGGGCAAAATAAAAACCCACGAACAGCAGAACGAAAAACCCGGCCATCCATAAAACGCGTTTCTTATTCATAAGGAAGAATGTTATTTCAGTCCACAAAATTACATCTTCTTCGACAAAACTTATTTGCAACATGGTTGCAAAACACTTAATTTTGTCGCCCATGTTCAGAAAGCTCAACCTGGACGCCCTGGGCGTCACCGCCTCGATCCTCTGCGCCATCCACTGCGCCGTGCTGCCGCTGGTGGTAGCTTCATTGCCTATCCTGGGAATCAACATTCTCCGCAATTCTTTTTTTGAATACGGAATGATCGCCCTGGCCTTCGTCATCGGAACCGCTGCCCTCTGGCACGGCTTCCGCCGCCATCATCACCGCCCGGGTCCCTGGCTGCTTTTTACCGGCGGCATGAGCCTTTTGATAGCCAAGGAGATATGGCCTGATTATGAGCCCGGTCTTCTCCCCTTTGCCGTCCTGCTGATCGTCGGCGCACACTGGCTCAACTACCGCTGGTGCCGGAAG
>JAICXX010000234.1 GCA_025934485.1 Chitinophagaceae bacterium | reverse complement strand
ATTGAACTGCTCCTTTTTAAAGACGGGGACCGAGTGGCCTGAGTTGGGGACAATCCATAGATAGGACCGGGGGATGTTTTGAGCGATTTGGACGGTGTGCAGTACGGGAATCACGTCATGGTCGCCGCCGATCACGAGTGTAGGGCAACTGATCCGATGCAATTGGTCGAGGGTGATATGTGGCTGATAGTAGTCCAGATCGAGAATCTTTTGCCGGTCCTTTATTTCCCGGGTGCGCGGTTGTTTGAGCAGCCGTTCGTGCTCTTTTTCGATCAGGTGATAAACATACGGCGTGAGACCGAGCGTATCGGGCGTCAGGTTGGCGCCGGTAAAGGCCATTTTCTTCACTTTGTCCGGATGGCGGACCGCGAGCAACAACGCGTCGATGCCGCCGTCGCTCCAGCCAATGACATAGCAGCTATCGAGGTGGAGGGTGTCGAGCAGGGCATTGAAATCATCGACGATCTGCTCGAAGCTCAGCGAATCCGCCGGGTCTTTGGACTTGCCATGTGCGCGGGTATCGATAGCGATCACCTTGTAATATTTTGAGAAGAAAGGGATCTGGTTAGCCATGTTCTCGATGGAGCCGCCGTTGCCATGGAGCAGCAGGAGGGGTTCTCCTTCCCCATAGGTTTCATAATAGAGTTTGAAGCCGCGGGTAGAAAGATAATGGCCCGCGTCGGGATTGTTGCCATAGTGGGGCTGTGCGTAGGTGATTTGGGCAAAGAACACCAGGAAAAGCAGGACAAATAAGGCTGAGACTCTCATATGTGCCTAAATGTACAAAATACTTAGCCGTAATTCATCGAAGACGGGGCAGGTTTCGTCGAAAAATTTAGGGGTTTACTGTGGTAATCGTTTCATTTGGTGAATGAAAACGTTGTTTTTTTTCGCGGCCTTGCTGGGCGGCGTGCGGGGATTGGCGCAGCCGTCCGGGTATGAGATTTTCAACCGGAATTTTACGATCGACGCAGAAGGCGTCGCGCATATGAATGAGGCACCGGGTGACGGTATCGCCTGGATCAAAGGGCAGACTTTCAGCGAGGGGACGATCGAGCTGGATATCCGCGGCAAGGATGCCTTTCAGCAAAGTTTTGTGGGTATCGCGTATCACGGGGTCGATGACTCGACCTTCGAGGCGGTCTATTTCCGGCCTTTCAACTTTCACAGTACCGATCCCGCACGAGTGCCGCATGCCGTGCAATATGTTGCACTTCCCGCGTATGACTGGTCGAAGCTGCGTCAGGAGCATCCCGGCGTTTATGAGAAGGCGGTGAGCCCGGCGCCGAATGCTAACCACTGGTTTCATGTCAGGATCGTGGTGGGCGCCGACAAGGTGAGGGTCTTTGTCAATGGATCGGGTGTCGCGTCATTGGAGGTTACGCCGCTGGTGCACGGGCCCGGGCAGAGGATCGGGTATTGGGTGGGTAATGGCTCTGCCGGAGATTTCCAACATCTGCATATCACTCCAAAAAAATAACATCCTTATGAAGAGAGGATTGCTGCTCGTATTGGGTTTCCTGCCGCTGCTGCTGCGGGCGCAAAATTATGAAAAGGTCGTTTTTGACCAGGCGGATAGTACTAACGGTTACTATCTAGCGGTGAGGCCGCTGTACGGTGCCGTGAAGGGCGCCGTCGTATTCTTTACGTGGTATACGGTGCCGGAGAGCATTCCACCCGAAACCAAGCTACACAATGTGGCGTCGGTGAATGGTCTGCTCACCATTTATGCCTCCACCGGACGACATGTTGCACCGAGCGCTGAGGTGATGGAACGGATGAACCGGCTTTTTACGGATATCATGAACCGCTACAAGGTCGACAGCTCGGTATTTGCCATTGGCGGTGCCGATATGGCGGGGCTTAGTGTGCTACGCTATGCTGAATTGGCGCGGGAGCATCCGGAGCAATATACGATCCGGCCGAAGGCGGTTTTTGGTATTTCGCCGGCCGTCGATCTTGGTGGAGATTATCGCATTCTGGAACGGGAGGTACGCAGGCAGTATCCGTCGCCATCGTTCGGGGATGCGCAGGCTATTTTGCCTATGCTGAAAAAGGAGATGGGCACGATAGAGGAACATGCGGAGGACTATGCCCGATGGACCCCTTTTGATCATACACTGGATGGAGCGGGCAACGAGCGGTTCTTAGACCATACGGCGGTGCGGCTTTATTATGATACCGACATCGAATGGCGGCTGAGAGCGCGGCGGGACAGCTATTATGATACGGATGTGCCCAATGGCTCGGAGCTGATCGACCGGTTGTTGTTGGCCGGGAATAACCGGGCGGAGTTTGTTGCCGGAACACGGCCGGCGATACGCAGCAATGGCAACCGGAGCTCGGCTGCCTTTTCGATGATCGACGAGGGGGATTGTATCCGTTGGATCGTGAACGAGCTGCGGCCCTATGACCTCCCCGTGTTGGATGGGTGGAGGGGTGAACAGTATCCGCTGCCCCCGGATTTTGCGCCGCGCATGGCTTTGGAAGGCCTGGAGGATCTTCGGTTGCCGCCGGGATGGGGGACAGCTGGCGCGCCCGACTATTGGACGGCTGCCGCTTTGTACTGGCTGAAGGCAGGACAGAACATCGACCAGACCGCGTTGCAACAGAATATACAGGCTTATTACGAAGGGCTGGTAGTGACAGGCGCGGGACCGGTAAAACATCATATCCCCGCGGATAAGCTGGTCCCCACGAAGGTCGAGCTAAAGGCCGTCAAAACGGAGGCAGGCGATGTGACTACCTATGCGGGCACGATCGACATGCTGGACTATATGGCCATGAAACCCATGCGGCTGAATCTTATGGTCCATGTCATCAGTTGTGATAATCCGACGCATATTCCCATTCTCCTGCAGTTTTCACCAAAGCCTTATGGGGACGATATCTGGTATCAGCTCAGGCAGATCAGGGGGCAGTTTAGGTGTAAATAAATGCCTATCTTAGGCATATGCTGTCTGAAACAAAACTTATTGTCGTCTTTCTGCTGGTCTTCGGTTTACGGGGCATGGCACAATGGGATAGGGTACGAGTGGACGGAGGCGTTATTTCCGGAACGACGGAAACCGCGGGTGATCTCCATATTTTTAAGGGTATTCCTTTTGCGGCGCCGCCCGTGGGCGACCTGCGATGGAAGGCGCCACAGCCGGTGTTACCCTGGCAAGGGGTAAGGGCGTGTACCAGTTTTGGTCCGAGCCCGATGCAGGAAAAACCGGTGCCTTTTTCGATGTGGTCGCAGGAGTTCCTGATCCCGGCGTCGCCGATAAGCGAGGACTGCCTGTATCTGAATGTCTGGACGGCTGCCAGGACACCGGGTGAACATAGGCCGGTGATCGTTTGGATCTATGGCGGTGGTTTTGGGAGCGGAGGGTCCGGTGTGCCGATCTATGATGGGGCAGCGACGGCAGAGAAGGGGGTGATCTTTGTGAGTATCAACTACCGGGTAGGCATTTTTGGATTTTTTGCACATCCCGATCTGAGCCTGGAATCGGGGCATCATGCTTCGGGGAATTATGGATTAATGGACCAGATCGCCGCGCTGAAATGGGTACAGCGAAATATTGCGGCTTTCGGCGGTGATCCGGCCAATGTCACCGTTGCGGGACAGAGCGCGGGGTCGATGAGCGTCAACTGTCTGATGGCATCCCCGCTGGCGAAGGGGCTTTTCAATAAGGTGATCGGTGAAAGCGGCGCCATTTTTACGGGCGAGAGTGCGTCCTTACTGACTGCGGAGAATGCAGGCCGGAATTTGACGAATAAACTGAATGTGGCTTCGGTTACTGCTCTCCGGAAGCTGCCGGCGGCGGAGTTGTTACAGAAAGGGCAGGGGTTTTGGGGGCCGATAATCGACGGCTATGTGCTGCCGGATGCGGTCGCTACCATTTTCCGGAATCATAAAGAGAATCCCGCGGGATTGCTAACCGGCTGGACTAAGGATGAAATAGCTCCACAGGTGAGGAGTGCCGTCGATTTTCAAAAAGAGATTGCTGTCCGCTATAAGAATTTTGATTCGGCAACCTTCGCCCACTACTATCCGGCGGAGACCGATTCGGAGGCTGCCGTTTCGGAGCGGCGGTTGGCCCGCGATACAATGTTCGGCGTACAGAATTTTGCCTGGGCCAATATCGAAAGCGCGCGTGGGGCAAGGGTGTATGTCTACCGGTTTACGCGGAAGGTGCCTGCGACGGGTGAGTATACCAAATACGGCGCCTTCCATACCGGAGAGGTACCCTACGCTTATGACAACTTACGATTTGTCAACCGGCCCTGGGAGCCGGTGGATAATCATCTGGCCGAGGTGATGTCCGACTATTGGGTGAATTTTGTCAAGACGGGGAACCCCAATGCCGACGGGTTACCCAAATGGGAGGCTTATGATCTTCAAAAGAAGATGATCATGATCCTGGGTGACCGCCAGGTGAGTGAGCCCATGCCGGATGCGCGTGCTCTGGAATTTCTTTTGGGTGGACGGTGAGCAGCTGGTTTATCTGCGCATATTGCAATAAAAGCATGGTCTTGCCATCTTTGATCTCGCCGGTGTGCATCATTTCCAGGGCCCGGGTAAAGGGCAGTTCCAGCACTTCGATGTCTTCGTTCTCATGATCGAGGCCGCCGCCTTCGCCGATCTTCATTTCGGGGGTATATTCCGCGACGAAAAAATAGAGGATCTCGGTGACGGAGCCGGGAGACATGTAGGCTTCGAATATTTTTTTTACCGCGGAAAGCTTATAGCCTGTTTCTTCTTCGGTTTCTCTTCTGATACATTCTTCGGGGTTGTCCTTGTCCAGGAGGCCGGCGCAGGACTCGATGAGCAGGCCTGTGGTATTGCCATTCACATAGGTGGGAAGGCGGAATTGGCGTGTGAGGACGATGGTCTGCCGGTCCCTGTTGTATAGCAGGATGGTGGCGCCATTGCCACGGTCGTATACTTCACGATCCTGTTTTACGGGCATGCCGTCGTGTAGGGTCTTCTCGAATGTAATTTTCTTAAGGGTGTACCAGTTGTCCGAGAGGGTCCTGGTGGTTAAAATCGAAATTTTTGGAGTGATCATTTTTGATTACTTTTGATCAATAATGATCAAAAGTAGGTTTCTTTTATGAACTTTCAAAAGAGAAAACAGGCGATCCTCTCAGCGCTCAATGCGGATGGAGAGGCGGAGATCAAGGCTTTGGCGGCCGAATTAAAGGTGGCCGAGATCACGGTGCGGCGCGATCTGAATACGCTGGCGGAGGAAGGCCTGTTGTTCCGGACGCATGGGGGCGCCATGAAGGTTGATGCTATCGCGCCGGTGGTCTCGTTTGCTAACAAAGCAGCGACGAAGCTGGCTGCGAAGGAGGCGATCTGCCGGCGGGCGGCGGAGGAGGTGAAGGACGGGGATATTTTGTTTATGGATTGTGGTAGTACGGTATTCCATCTTTGCGCGTTCATCCGGAATAAACAGATCCAGGTGATCACGAATTCGATGCCGGTAGTCTATGCGTTGCAGAATAGCCGGGTGGCGTTGAATATCATTGGTGGGGAATACGATATGGAGCGGCAGGCGGTGCATGGGAAGATGGCCGAGCAACATATTCAGAAATATCGTGCGACGATGGCTTTTCTGGGTGTGGATGGCATTTCGCCGCAGGGGTTGTTTGCCAATGGCGAAAAGGAGGCTACGATGAGTCTTTCGCTCGCGGCGCAGTCGAAGCGGAATTATCTGCTTTGTGATGCGAGTAAGATCGGGCGGGAGACGTATTTGAATTTTGCGCGATTGGGGTTGGTCAATACGGTGATCACGGATGCTACTGCGGCGGAGTGCCGGTTTTTGAAGAAGGCAGGGGTTCGAGTGTTATTAGTCTGATGCCGGATGCGGGATCGTGGGTGGGTAGGAATATGTCGTGAGCTGGATGGAGGGGGTGAGAACGGCACAATAGATTTTTGTGGGGGCAAGATACAGGATCTCGGACAGTGGATGTATCAAAAGCGGACAGTGATTGTTTGTAAGGGGGCTTATGCGGTTGATTTTTAGCTGGTTGAGAGTTCGGCATTTTTATGGTGGCTGACGCCGGTGAAAAATTATTCCTATGCTCCGAAACTATTTTAAGACCGCGTTTAGAAGCCTGCGGGCCAATAAGACCTATAGTATGATCATGGTGGCCGGGTTAGCCGTGGGGATAGCCGTTTGTCTGATCATCTTTTTGTTTATTGGTTACGAGCAGAGTTTCGACAATTTTCACCACAATGGGCCGCGGATCTACCGGGTGTTGACGCTTGGGGAGGGGACGGCGGCTAAGCCAGCAGATCCGACGTCCTGTGTTCCTTTTCCGTTACCGACCGCGGTGGAGAATGACCTGACAAATTGGACGACGAGTGGTTTTTTTGCCCTGGAAGATATTCAAATGATGGCGCTCAACAAAGAGGGGCAGCCGGAAAGGAAATTCAAAGAGAAAACGGGGGTCGTGCTGGTGCAGCCATCGTTCTTTTCGATCTTCGATTTCCCGTGGTTAGCCGGTGATCCCACGAAATCGCTGGCAGCCGATCATGATATTGTGATGAGCCGATCTACGGCGGAGCGCTATTTCGGCGACTGGAAGCAGGCCGTGGGGAAGACGATAAAATTCCAGAATCACGATCTTTTTACGGTGACGGGTATCATTGCCGATCCGCCGGCCAATAGTGATTTTGCATCTGTAAAGATGATCATTCCCTATGCGCTCGCGCATTTTGAGCAACATAAGGAATGGTGGTCGCTCGATAGCGATCATCAGTGTTTTGTGTTGTTGCCGGCCAATGTGTCGGCATCGACGGCGGGCAGGCAGCTGGCCCAGCTGGCGAAGAAATATCAGCCGGAGGGCGATAAAAACCAGCTGTTGCTGGACCCATTGGCCGATTTTCATTTTAACGCCAAGGCGGGAAATTATAGCGGTCGGACGATCACGTTGGACCGGATAAACAGCTTATGGCTGATTGCCGGATTTATCCTGTTGATCGCCTGTGTGAATTTTATCAACATCTCGACGGCGCAGGCGGTCAATCGCGCCAAGGAGGTGGGTGTGCGGAAGGTGTTAGGGGGCAACGGGCGGCAGTTGCGGATGCAGTTCATGCTGGAGGCCTTTTTGTTGGTGGTGGTGTCCGTTGTGCTGGCTTTGGTGTTGGTGTCGTTTTTGTTGCCGCCGGTGTGCCGGATGCTGGACATGCCGGTTTCGTATATGTTGTTGCGGCAGTGGCCGGTGGTTTATTTCTTGCTGGCCATTATTGCGGGGGTAGCCTTGCTGGCGGGTTTTTATCCTGCGCTCGTGCTTTCGCGGTTCAATCCGATAAGTGCCTTGAAGACAAGATTGGCGGAGCGGAGCGCCAGCGGGGTCAATTTGCGGAGGGGGTTGGTGGTGCTGCAATTTGTGATCGCTCAGGCATTGATCATCGGCACCCTGCTGGTCCTGCGGCAGATGAATTATTTTACAAATGCGCCGATGGGTTTTGACAGGCATGCGTTGGTGACGGTTCCCATTCCGCAAGATAGTGTGAGTCTTACCAGGATGGACTATGTGCGTGATCAGCTCTTACAGCTCAAAGGGGTGGAGAAGGTGAGTTTTAACGCCGAAGATCCGACCAGTGCTGACAACTGGTGGACGGATTTTAAATTCGATCATGCTGCCAAGGGCGCGGGATTCAACTGTATTCAACGGTGGGTCGATGTGAACTATGTTTCGACCTATGGATTAAAGCTGGTGGCGGGCAGAAATCTCACGTCGACCGATAGTATTCAGGAGTTTGTGGTAAACGAGACGATGGTTAAGAAACTGGGTTTCTCCCGGCCAGAGGATGTTTTGAACAAACAAATCGATCTTTGGGGTGGGGCGATTGTGGGGCCGATCGTAGGGGTTGTCAGGGACTTTCATTCCAGCGGCTTAAAGGATTCGATAGCGCCGGTTTTCCTGGCGAAGAACAAACGGCGTCTTAATGAGGCTGCCATCCGGTTGAGCGGAAGTGATCCCGTGGGGACGATGAAGGCAGTGGAAAAGTTATGGAATGCCGTCTATCCCAATTATGTTTTTGAATATGCTTTTGTGGATGAAAAGATCGCGGATTTTTATAAGGATGAAGCCCGGCTATCGCTTTTCTATAAGGTCTTTGCGTCGATCGCCATCTTTTTGAGCTGTTTGGGGCTGTATGGATTGGCGTCGTTTATGGCGGCGCAGCGGATCAAGGAAGTAGGTATCCGAAAGGTGTTAGGGGCTTCGGTGGGGAACATCATCTACTTATTCTCGAGGGAGTTTGTATGGCTGATCGTGATCGCTTTTGTGATTGCCGCGCCCATTGCCTGGTATTTTGTGGATGATTGGGTGCAGCAGTATGTGTACCGGCTGCCGATAAGCGGGTGGGTCTTTGTGGTTGGTGGGTTGGGGGCTTTGCTGATCGCATTGGGTACGGTGAGTT
>JAICXX010000213.1 GCA_025934485.1 Chitinophagaceae bacterium | reverse complement strand
TTCGTCACCTCCACGACCACCATCGGTAAGACCCGCATCTCCCAGCAAACGAATTTCCCCGAAGATGGCAGGATTCAAATAGCGATCGATCCCGCAAGACCCGCGGCATTTAGCGTCAAGATCCGTATCCCGGCATGGGTCGACAGCCCGAGTCTCGAGCTCAATGGCACCCCCATAACCAATCTGAACCCGGGCACCTATGCCACCATCACCCGTACCTGGCATCCCGGCGACAAGCTCACCCTGGAGCTGCCCCTGCATCCCGAATGGGTAAGACACCCCAACTACCAGAAGACCTCCGACCGCAAACCGTACAAGACCCAACCCGATTCGGATGCGCCCTACGCCCTCGTTCGCGGCCCCGTAGTATACGCCGTCGACGATATTTGGTACGAAGGCGATACGTCTGTGTTCTTCAAGGGTTGGACAGACAGCATGCGCATCATGCTGGACAATCCTGCCACCCTCCGGCAACTGCCGAGCCCCGATAAGAATATCCTCGGGCCCGGCTATGCCGTCGAACTACTGGACAACGACCATAAAATCTCCATCCCTGTTTATCCCTTCGCCAACATCGGCAAATGGTACCGCGATCCTTCACATAAACCCGATAGCAATTCGGCCACCTGGTCCTATGCCATCTGGCTAAAAGGCACCCGCGACTACCCCGAACATAAAGCCGGGGCCTTGCTTCTCCCCTATATCTTCGGCAGCAACATGGTCCTCCAACGCGATGCACCCTTACCGGTATGGGGTAGCGCTAAGCCAGGCGCTATTGTCACCGTCGCTTTTAAACAACAAACGAAAACCGTCAATGCCGATGACAAAGGCGACTGGCGCGTTACACTCGACCCCATCCCGGCTAATGATCATTCATCCCCGCTTTGGGTTTTCAGCAACCACGATACCCTCGAAGAAAAGAATATCCTTGTAGGCGATGTCTGGTTCTGCAGCGGCCAGTCGAACATGGAATACAGCATGCGGAAGAACAGCAAATTTGAAAAAGCCGAACATGGCTCCGGCCCCCCCGATGCCCTCGACTCGGCACATAATCCCGATATCCGCATCTTCCTGGTCCGTCCCAACTACAGTAAGCCCGACGACGTTCACATCCGCCGTGCATGGGATATCGCCGAGGGTGCACCGCTGCGTGATTTTTCGGCTGCGGGTTATTTCTTTGCCAAAGACATCTACGAACAAGAACACATTCCCATCGGACTGATCTCCAACGCCGTCCCCGGGAGCCAAATCGAACCTTTCCTACCCGGTGATAAATTTTATCAAACCATCGTCCAGCCCCTGGCCCCTTACGCCCTCAAGGGTTTTCTTTGGTATCAGGGTGAATCCAACTGCTTTCTTAATGATACCCTACAGTACGGCGCCAAGATGAAGACGCTTATCGAAAGCTGGCGCAACCTCTGGGGGAATGCCAACCTGCCATTTTATTATGTCCAGATCGCGCCCTATTATTATTCGCGCAGCAATGGCGGCAACCAAACGCATTCACCTACCGCCGAGCCAGCCTTCTGGGAGGCACAGGAAACAGCGCTGAAGCTTCCCCACACCGGCATGGTCGTGACCACCGATCTCGTGGATAGCTTCCAGGAACTTCACCCCCCCTATAAATGGATAATCGGCCGGCGTCTCGCCCTCCTGGCACTGGCAAACGACTACCATCAGCCAGTCATCTGCTCCGGTCCGGTCTTTCAATCCGCAAAAGCAAAAGGCAAGACCATCACGCTTACCTTTGCCGATACCGGCAGTGGTCTTGTAAGCCACGATGGAAAACCGCTCGACTGGTTCGAGACCGCAGGCCGCAACGGTAACTTCGTTGCCGCAAGCGCGGCTATCGACGGAAACAATAAGATCATCGTAAAAGCAAAAACGAAACCCGTGGCGATCCGTTTCGGCTGGAACGAAGCCGCACAACCCAACCTATACAATAGGGCAGGTCTGCCGGCCATGCCCTTCCGCGCAACCATTAATCATTCCAAATGAAAGATATTCTTCTCATAGCGACTTTTTTCTGCCTGCCTGGCTTCGCCTGGTCCCAGGCTACCCAGCGGGTGTTTCTCTCGGGGACGGGCAGCGACCACACCGTCAACTGGCAATTCTTTTGTACCGCGGGACGTAATTCGGGAAAATGGACCACCATCCCCGTACCGTCGAATTGGGAACTGCAAGGCTTCGGAAAATTCAATTATGGGCTGGACAAAGATTCCGTTCGCGGTCACGAAAAAGGCCTGTATAAGTACAGCTTCCAGGTGCCTGCGGACTGGAAGGGTAGGGTGGTGGAGATCGTCTTCGACGGCAGCATGACGGATACCGAGGTAAAGATCAACGGCAAATCCGCCGGCGCAACCCATCAGGGGTCGTTCTACCGGTTCCGTTACAATATCTCCGGCCTGCTGCGTTATGGCCGCTCCAATCTTCTCGAAGTCACCGTCGCCAAAGAGTCGGCCAACCATAGCGTGAACATGGCCGAACGGCATTGCGATTTCTGGGTCTTCGGCGGCATTTTTCGCCCCGTGTACCTCGAATGCTCACCCGTTCAGCATATCGCCAGCCAGGCTATCGATGCCAAAGCCAATGGCTATTTTCACGCCCTGGTCCATCTCAGCGGCATCACTGGCGCGGATAAGGTCTCCGCACAAGTCTATACCCTCGATGGAACAAAATATGGCGACGCCTTTTCCGCCAAACTCCACTATGGCGATACGCTCGCACAGCTCCAGGCCAATTTCAAAGACCCTCAAACCTGGAACCCCGAGGCTCCTCATCTCTATAAGGTCGTGTATACGTTGCAAAACGGCGCCACACCGATCCATACCATCGAACAACGCTTCGGTTTCCGCACCGTTGAGCTCCGGGAACGCGACGGCATCTATGTCAACGGGGTACGTGTCAAGTTCAAAGGCATTTGTCGTCATAGCTTCTGGCCGGCTACCGGCCGTGCCCTCAACAAATCCATCAGCATAGAAGACGTCGAGCTCCTCAAAGAAATGAACATGAACGCCGTGCGGATGTCTCACTACCCGCCCGACGACCATTTCCTCGATGTCTGTGATTCGCTGGGCATTTTTGTCCTCGACGAGCTCACCGGCTGGCACCATGCCTATGACACCGAGGTCGGCACGAAGCTGGTACACGAGATGATCGAAAAAGACGTCAATCATCCCAGCATCGTGATTTGGGATAACGGCAATGAAGGCGGCTTCAACTTCGACCTCGATCACCTGTTCGACGAGCTGGACCCGCAACAACGTCCCCTGATCCACCCCTGGGCCCTGTTCAATCACATGGACACCCAACACTACATCAACTACGACTATGGCAATGGAACTTTTTTCCAGGGCCACGACGTATTCTTCCCCACCGAATTCCTCCATGGCCTCTATGATGGCGGCATGGGCGCAGGTTTATATGATTATTGGGAGCTCATGTGGCACAATCCGCTTTCCGCGGGTGGCTTCCTCTGGGATTTCTCGGACGAGGCCGTGGTCCGGGTAGATCGCAATGGCGAACTCGATACCGATAAGGACCATGGACCCGATGGCATCCTCGGCCCCTATCGGGAGAAGGAAGGCAGCTTCTACGCCGTCAAAGAGATTTGGTGCCCCGTACATCTCCAACCCCACGAGATCACCGATGCCTTCAACGGCATTCTCACCGTGGAGAACCGCTTTTTTTATACCAACCTCGACCAATGCCATTTCTCCTGGCGGCTGACCCGTGCAACGGCGCACCCCGACGGTACCGCCGGTGAGATCGCCGCCCCCGATATCCGGCCGGGACAAACCGGCACCCTTCAGCTCAACCTTCCTCAACACTGGCAGAATTATGATATCCTCTCGCTGACCGCCAAAGACCCCGGCGGCCGCGAACTCTATACCTGGACCTTCCCCATCAGCCGGCCTGCCACCATCGCCCGCCGTCTCGTCGATACGGCCTGGGGCAATGCCGTCAAGAACTCGCAAACGGATTCACTGTTCACGCTCACGGCAAACGGCATCAGCGTCAGCTTCGGTAAATACACCGGCATGCTCCGCGCAGTTCAAAATGCCAAGGGTGCCATACCCTTTAACAACGGCCCCGTGATCAGCTCCGGCGATGTCATGCCCGGCAGCATCACACAGACGACCGAAGGCTTCAACCAGGTCATTGACGTCACCTATCCCAAAGGCAGCCTGTGCCGGTCCCTCAAATGGACCATGTACCCCTCCGGCTGGTTGAAGATGGATCTCCAATATTATCCGCCGGAATACGACTACACCCTGCTCGGCGCCAGCTTCTCCTATCCCGAAAAAGGTCCCGATTCCGTAAAGGCTATTCGCTGGCTCGGCGATGGTCCCTATCGCGTCTGGAAGAACCGCATGCAGGGCGTCACCCTCGATGTCTGGGACAAAGCCTATAACAATACCATCACCGGTCAGGGGAATGTGATCTATCCCGAATTCAAAGGCTATTATTCCAATTTCTATTGGATGCGGCTCGAAACCGCAGGTCAGCCCTTTACGATCGTGTGCGCTAACGAAGATGTCTACCTGCGGCTCTTCACCCCTGCCAATCCCGTAAAGACGTACAACGTGGCGCCCCCTTTCCCGAGTGGTGATATCTCGTTCATGCATGCCATCCCGCCCATCGGCACCAAATCCCAGAAACCGGAGAACATGGGCCCATCCGGCGCAAAGAACATGTATTACGACTATACCCGGAGTAAAGACTATTCCAAACCCCTAACCCTTTACTTCGATTTTTCCGGAAAATGAAACGGCTCGCCGGTCATATCATCCTCTTATTCTTCGCGACCCGCGTGGCCGCTGCACAACCCGCACAACCGGCCCAACCGGCTCATCTTGAATGCGAACAGCTCACCGATCCCGAGGGCATCGACGCCCTGCACCCCCGGCTGAGCTGGCAACTCACCGGCAATGAAAAAGACCTTCGTCAAACAGCCTGGCAGATCCTGGTAGCCTCTTCCCCCGAACTGCTCGCCCGCGACAAGGGCGATCTCTGGTCCACCGCCAAAACACCCGGTGACCAAAGCCGCATGATCGTTTACGCCGGCCACCCGTTAAAAAGCGGCATGTCCTGCTACTGGAAGGTCCGCATCTGGACGATCAGCGATGTCGCCGGATGGGGCGCCGACGCGAAAGGCCGGAACGTCGTCGCGACAGATGCCCCCGGCGCATGGAGTCTCCCCGCCCGCTGGTCAATGGGCATGCTCAAAAGCACCGACTGGCGCGCGCGATGGATCGGCTGGGACGCAGGCTTTCCCTGGGACAGCGTCTCGAAATTCTCCCGGCTCTCCGCCCGCTATTTTCGTAAGGAATTCCAAACCGGCGCCCCCATAAAAAGAGCCACCCTCTATATCGCCGGCCTCGGCCATTATCTCGTAGCCATCAACGGCCATCCTATCGGCGACCAGGTCCTGGCTGAATCCCCCACCGACTACACGAAAAGCGTTAAATACAACACCTTCGATGTAACCAATCTCTGCAGCCAGGGCGCGAATGCCATCGGCGTCACACTCGGCAACGGTCGTTTCTTCACGATGCGACCCAAATACAAACCGCAAAAGATCAAAGAATTTGGCTTTCCCAAACTATTGTTACAGCTCGATCTCGAAGACGCGAACGGCCATCATCACCTGGTCGTCAGCGATAGCTCCTGGCGTTTCACGGCCGATGGGCCCATCCGCACGAACAACGAATACGATGGCGAAGAATACGACGCGACAAAGGCATTCGACCACTGGACCAGTCCCGGCTTCGACGACAGCCGGTGGCTGCATCCCGAATATACCAGCGCGCCCGGCGGCCGTCTCTCGGCTCAAATGGACGAGCCGATAAAGATCATGGACCGCATCACCCCAAGATCGATCACGGAGCTGAAGCCCGGGACTTATATCCTCGATATGGGCCAGAACATGGCCGGCTGGCTCCAGCTCAAAGTAAAAGGCAATCGCGGTGACAAGATAATCTTGCGCTTCGCCGAAACCCTCCAACCGGACGGCGACCTCTACACCGCTAACCTGCGTGACGCAAAAGCCACCGACACCTACACCCTCGATGGAAACGGCGAGGAGATCTGGCACCCCGTATTCGTATTTCATGGTTTCCGGTATGTGGCAATTACCGGCTACCCCGGCAAACCCAAACCCAAAGATTTTGAAGGACAGGTCGTATACGATGACCTGGTCTCTACCGGGCACATCGAGACCTCGGATACCCTCCTCAATCATATTATCCGCAACGCCTGGTGGGGCATCAACTCCAACTACAAAGGCATGCCCATCGATTGCCCGCAACGCAACGAACGCATGCCCTGGCTGGGCGATCGCGCCACCGGCTCGCTGGGCGAAAGCTATCTCTTCGACAACGAGAACCTCTATGCGAAATGGCTCGACGACATCGAAGAATCACAAAAACCCGATGGCGCCCTCCCCGACGTGGCTCCTGCCTATTGGAATTATTATTCGGATAACATCACCTGGCCGGGAACCTACATCCTGATCGCGCAGATGTTATATACTCAGTTCGGCGACGAACAACCCATCCGCCGCCACTATGCTTCCATGAAGAAATGGCTGCATTACATGAGCAACAAATACGAGCGTAGCGGGCTGATGACGAAAGATAAATATGGCGACTGGTGCGTACCTCCCGAATCGAAAGAGCTCATTCATTCCCGCGACTCCACCCGTATCACCGATGGCGAGCTCATCGCCACCGCGGCTTATTATCATTTGTTGGGCATCATGAGTAAGTTCGCGAACCTGCTCCACGAACCCGACATCTTCACCGCAAAAGCCGAAACAGTTAAAACAGCCTTCAACAAAAAGTTTCTCCACGACGGACAGTACTCAAATAATACCGTCACCGCCAACCTGCTCCCGCTTTGTTTCGGGATGGTGCCGGAAAAGGCGCAGGCCGCCGTAAAAAGCCATTTGCTGGAAAAGGTTGCGGAATCGGGCCATATCAGCACCGGCGTGATCGGCACCCAATGGCTCATGCACGGGCTCACCGAGCTCGGTCGGCCCGATCTGGCGTGGCAGCTGGCTACTACCAAAGACTATCCCGGCTGGGGCTATATGGTGGAACAAGGCGCTACAACCATCTGGGAGCTATGGAATGGCAATACCGCCAATCCGGCGATGAATTCGCAGAACCATGTGATGTTGCTGGGCGACCTGCTCACCTGGTGTTTCCGTGACCTGGCAGGCATCGCACCCGCGGAACCAGGCTTCAAAACGATCCGCATGGCGCCCGTCTTTCCGCAGGGTCTCGACAGCGTGAACGCCTCCTACGAAACGCCCTATGGCACCGTGAAAAGCCAATGGCAGCGGAAAGCAGGCCAGATCACCTGGAACATTTCCATACCGCCCAATACCAGGGCCCTGGTCGTCCTTCCTTCCGGCGAAGAGACGCGCATAGGGTCCGGCGATTATCAATTTACCAGCAACAAAGCGTTATTATGATTAGATGTAGTTTTATAGTATTGCTTCTCGCCGCAACAACGGCATTCGCGCAAGCCCCGCAGGTAGATTCGGCCACCGAGAAAAAGGCCTCGGCCTGGGTAGCCTCCCTGCAACTCGATAACCCCGAAAAAGCAGCGCAGGTCACTTCGTTGATCGCTACCCATCTCACCGAGGTACGCGACTGGAATAACACCCATCCCTATTCCGCCGTTCCCGCCGGCATCGATCCCGCCACCGGTAAACCGCTGTCAAACATGGACCGTCAGATCATCGCCGTTTCCGCGATGCCCCACTCCATTCACGACAGCCTCATGAACGGTCTGCGCCGGGAACTCACCCCCGACCAGGTTTCCGCTATCCTCGATAAATACACCATCGGCAAGGTGGCCTTCACGCTCAACGGCTATAAAGCCATCGTTCCCGATCTCACTCCACAGGAGGAAGCGACGATCCTCGCTAATCTCGAACAGGCACGCGAACAGGCCATCGATTATAAGAATACAAAAGAGATCTCCGCGATCTTCGAGATCTACAAGACGAAATGCGAGCAATACCTGAACTCGAATGGCCGCAACTGGCACATGCTTTTCAAAACCTATGTCAATAGCGTGAAGGAGAAAAAAGCCATCCTCGCCTCCCAGTTCATCTACGACACCGCTCCCTTCCCCGAATGTCACGCCGCAACCATCGCCGAGACGCCTACGGGTCTGGTAACGGCATTCTTCGGCGGCACCAAAGAAC
The DNA here is from genome assembly GCA_025934485.1 of Chitinophagaceae bacterium. Taxonomy (GTDB): domain Bacteria; phylum Bacteroidota; class Bacteroidia; order Chitinophagales; family Chitinophagaceae; genus Puia. The sequence goes on along the minus strand of JAICXX010000213.1, from coordinate 1,306 downwards.
GCAACCCCGATGTTTGTATATACGTTAGCCGCAAGCCACAGGGCTCGGGTAAATGGACCGCGCCCGTGAACCTCGCGAACGGCATCCAGAACGCTACCCTTCGTTACGCCTGCTGGAACCCCGTCCTGTACCAGGTCCCGGGCAGCGATCTGTTGCTCTTTTATAAAGTAGGCCCGAGCCCCGCTAAATGGAAAGGCTGGCTCATCCGCTCCAAGGACGGCGGTATCACCTGGTCGAAACCCTGGGCTCTCCCCGAAGGGTTTCTCGGTCCGATAAAAGACCAGCCGGTCGCCCTGTCCGATGGCACCCTGCTGTGTCCGACAAGCACCGAAGGCGACGGATGGAAGGTACATTTCGAGCTCGCACGCAAAGACGCCCGTAAATGGGAAATGGCCGGACCCGTGCCGGCCGCGGATTCCCTCCGCGCCATTCAGCCGACGATCCTCCTCCTGAAGGACGGAACCATCGAAGCGCTTTGCCGCAGCGAGAACCGCGCGATCCTGGCTACGACATCGAAAGACAACGGGAAGACCTGGTCGCCCCTCACGCCGACGACCCTGCCCAATAACAATTCCGGTATCGACGCCACCACCCTCGCGGATGGTCGCCAATTACTGGTATACAACCACGTCCTGCCGCCGGCGGGGCAGACCAAAGGCGAACGGTCGCCGCTCAACGTTTCGGTATCTCCGGATGGCGTGAACTGGCTTGCCTCCCTGGTGCTTGAAGACGACCACACAGGACAATATTCCTATCCGTCCGTGATCCAGTCAAAAGACGGAAAAGTGCACATCGTCTATACCTGGCATCGGAAAAAGATTAAGTATGTGGAGATCGATCCCTCCAAATTACCCACTGATAAAATAGAGAACGGTGTCTGGCCGGACTCGATAAAAAAATAAAAAGACTATGAATAAAAAATTTGTTCCAGTCATGATCACACCCTTCAACCTGAAGGCGAAAGTCGATCTGGACGTAGTTTCGGTACTTGTAGATTTCTACCTCGAGGCCGGCGTTAAAGGTTTTTTTGCCAACTGTCTTAGCAGCGAGATGTACAGCATCAGCGAAGACGAACGGCTCGAACTCACCCGGCACGTGGTCAAATCCGTCGCCGGCCGGGCACCCATAGTCGCCACAGGCTCCTTTGGTCTCACCATCGAAGACAAAGCGGATTTCGCCGCGCGCATCTATGACACGGGCATCGATGCGGTCATCCTCATCACCGGTCATTATGCCAACGTCGAAGACAACGACGATATCTTGCTCCGCAACTTCGATAAGATGTTCCGGCTGACCCACGACATCC
>JAICXX010000370.1 GCA_025934485.1 Chitinophagaceae bacterium | reverse complement strand
CGTTAGCACTGCGCCGCCGGCCAGGACGGATCTGGAAAGGAATTCTTTTCGTTGCATATCTTCAAATGTAACAATTTCTTATATTAGTAGTATGTCCCAAACAGCCCCTTCGCAACGATTGTATTCGCTCGATGCCCTCCGTGGATTCGACATGTTCTGGATCATGGGTGGTGAAGAGATCTTTAAGTCCCTTGCCAGGATCACCGGTAGTCCGTTCATGCAGACCCTTGCCGACCAATTCGAGCATCCGCTTTGGAATGGATTTCATTTTTATGATCTGATCTTTCCCCTCTTTTTGTTTATTTCGGGCGTCGCAACGCCGTACTCGGTAGGACGGGAGCGCGAGAAGGGCACCACGCGGCAGAAACTGCTGCTGCGCGTGATCCGTCGCGGGCTTACGCTCGTCGTGCTGGGGTTGATCTACAACAATGGGTTAAAGCTGCATCCGCTGGCGGACATTCGGTTCGGGAGCGTATTGGGTCGTATCGGTTTGGCCTATATGTTCGCCAACATCATCTATTTATACACGGAACGCCGGGGGCAGATCATCTGGTTCGTGTCGCTCCTGGTAGGGTATTGGGTGTTGCTTATGCTCACGTCGGCACCGGGTTTTCATCCCGGCGATCTGACGCTGCAGGGGAATTTTGCCAGCTTCGTGGACCGAACGATCATTCCCGGTCATCTCTACGTCGGTTATACGGCACCGAATGGGAAATGGGTGGGGCTTCATGATCCGGAAGGGTTGATGTCGACGATCCCGGCGATCGGCACAGGCCTGCTGGGCATACTGGCGGGACAGTTGCTTAAGAACAGTCCGATCTCACCGAGCGCCAAGTCCGGAAGGCTGGCGATCGCGGGGGTGATTGCCGTAGCGCTGGGGCTGGTGTGGAACACGGTCTTCCCCATCAACAAGAATCTGTGGACGAGCTCGTTTGTCCTGAATGTCGGCGGGATCAGCTTACTTTTACTCGCGGCCTTTTACTATATTATCGATGTCCGGGGCTATAAGAAATGGGCCTTCTTCTTTTCGGTGATCGGCATGAACTCGATCCTGATCTATTTGTCCGGCCACTTCATCGATTGGGAATACATGACCAAAGGCTTCTTCACATGGCTTGGCCAGTTGATCGGCGATCCATGGAATGACCTGGCGATGGTCTTTGCCTATCTTGCCGTCAAGTGGGTGTTCCTGTACATCCTGTACCGCAAAAAGATATTCCTCCGGGTCTAAGGGCGCACCTCGGCGGGCCGCACTTCCGCCATGAGGGTATCGCTGAACTCACACATCTGCTCCAGCAGTGCGGCGAGCTCATCTCCCTTTTCGGTGAGGGCGTATTCTACTTTCGGTGGGATCTCGTCAAAGTCGGTCCGCGTGATGAGGCTGTATCTTTCGAGCAGTTTCAGCCGATCGGAGAGGATCGTGTCGCTGATGTACTTGAGGTCGTCCTTGATGAGCTTGAAGCGGTTGTTCCCTTCCTGTATACAGAATAGAACGTCGCTGAACCAGCGTTTGCTTACCAGGTCCAGCAATTCATTCAGGCTACATTTTTCCTCCAGAAAGCTCTGGTTGCGGTAGTTCGTCGAACTTGTTTTACGTTCTGTCATAAAAATCAGATTTATTAGTTGCTCTTGATCAGTGTTCAAACATGCTTACACAAACTTAGCTGTTTCACGGTTGATCATTCGTCCAATGAAAGGTTAATATGACCGGCTGTACTAATTTTCGCCAAAGCGTGACAATAAGGCAAAAATTAGTTGTCTGGCCACGCCAATGAACGAAGCTTTTGATGCACCGGTTAGCCGTATTTTAACTAAGAGTCACCGTATTTTAACCGGGGGCAAAAAAGGGGCCTTGGGCTCAGCGTGTGAAAATGGTGACAACCAGGGTACGGTTAAGAGCGAAGCAGCTGACGAGGCGGAGGACGAGGAATACCAATGCGGTGCGGGCGCGGGAATTGCGCGGGTCTGGTAAACAGATGATATGAAAAAGTCAACCACTACACCTAATACGCCTGCAAAAAAGCAGGGCGGCCCTGCGGGCGGTTTGGGAAAACGTGCGGGAAGCGAGCAGCCGGGGAAGGGTGAGCCGATAGACCGGGATGAGGAAGAGCGGGAGAATGCGCACGGCCGGACCATCCACAATGGCAGCGCCGGGGCGTTCGATGCCACCGAGCATTCGCATGATGAAGAGGATGAGGACCAGGACAGCGATGATTTCGCGATGGATCGATAGCGGCGCCGGCTCGAGGGCATAAGCTCGCTCCGGGCAGAAGTCGCGGCGCGCCCTAGAAGCTCAGCTTGCGGCCCTGTTCGGGAAAGATCAATTTGACGCCGAGTGGGTTGCCGGCAACCAGCTGACGGCGGATGCGCTCTTCCTGGTCATCGCTGGGTTTGCGGTGCGTGATCACCACGGGCAGCCCGTGCAGCGCGGTTTCGCCGGTGAGGGCGGCAAGGGCT
>JAICXX010000293.1 GCA_025934485.1 Chitinophagaceae bacterium | reverse complement strand
GTACTTTTATGAATTGCTCGGATCACAAGGGGAGCGGCGGGGCGATCTATTACTTTTTGCAAAGTAGCGAAGCCGGCTCGCTTACCATTACGGGCAGCACGTTTAGCGGCGATACGGTTTCTTCGAACGGGTCCGAGGGCGGCGCCATCTATATCGCTACGCAGGGGGGCACTGCTTCATCGGCGGTGTCTATCACGGGCAATACATTTATCGGGAATTTAAGCAAGGCCGGTGCGGGTGGTGCGATCCAGGTGTTAAATAATACTCCCAGTACATTCTTTATCAATTATAATCGATTTTACGGGAACAGGGCGCAGGTTGAATTCCCCGATGTCGCGGTAGGCGGCGGCTCGGGGAATGTGGATATAACCAATAATTGGTGGGCGAAAAATGTGGCGCCTACTGGTGTGCCGGACCCACATGCGGGGCTAACGGGTGCGAGTACCGGAACATTGACTTCGGCGCCTTACCTGGAGCTCACGTGCTCTGCCGGTGCGTCGAGCATCTGCACTGGAGCGGGAGGAAATGCTACGGTGATGACGGCGGGCTTTACGCGGAACAGCGCGGGCACTAGTATTTCTACTGCGCTGTTGGGCGCTTTTGTTGGGGTACCGGTGGTTTTTTCTTCTTCTTCGGGAACGCTTACGGCAGCCCAGGGGGCTATCCAAAGCAATGGGACGGCGACGGTGACGTTTACGGACAATGGGGTAACGGGGACGGATAATATACAACCGGTTGCCGACAGTGTCGGATCGGCGGATGTTGTAGCGGATGGGGTGGTGACGGTTGTTGCGCCTGCTTCACTGGCTTCGGGTTCTTCGTCGACTACTTTTACGGTGGGTTCGGGGACGACTATAGTGACGTCTGCGAACTGTGGGGAGATCGCTGGTGTCGTCGCCTCGGGGGCTTCGCCTCTGGCTGGGAGTGTGACGGCGGCCGTGACCTTGGATGCTTCGGTTCAGAGTTATCAGGGGGTGCCTTATGTGACGCGGCATTATGATATCGCGCCGGCTTCCAATGCGTCTTCTGCGACGGCGACGGTTACGCTTTATTTTTTACAGAGTGAATTCAATGCATACAATGCGGTGGTGAATAACGCCGCTATGTCGCTGCCGACCTCTTCTTCGGATGCGGCGGGTGCGGCTCGGCTAACCATTACGCAATACCACGGGTCGGGTACCCTACCCGGCAATTACTCCGGCGGGACAGGGCCGGGGCCTGCATCGGTGCTGATCTCTCCTGGTTCCAGCAATGTTGTATGGAACAGCGCGAAGAATTGGTGGGAGGTCAGCTTCCCGGTAGCGGGGTTTAGCGGATTTTATGTGGCGGGGCCGGTGGGGTTGCCGTTGCCGGTGAGGCTGGAGCGGTTTACGGGGATGTTGCAGGGGACGGGGGTGCTGCTGAATTGGCAGGTGGCGGATGAGACGGGTTTTTTGCGCTATGAGGTCGAGGGTTCTGCCGATGGGGTGGGGTTTTCTTCTCTCGGGGCTGTGGCTTCTTCCGGGACTGCGGGAGCTTCGGGGACCGCGGGGCCTTTGGGGACCGCGGGGGCCGGATCGGGCTGGGCGGGTGCGTATCAATATTTTGTGGCGGACCCTGCGATGGGGGAGAACTACTATCGGTTGAAGATGGTGAATGCGGATGGGACGTTTACTTATAGCCCGATTGTGGTGGTGGATGTGCCTTCGGGTGGGCGTGGGGTGGTGGTGCTTAGCAATCCTTTTGTTAGTGCGTGTACGTTGCGCGTGACGGTTAGTAGCGGCGGGCCGGTGAGTGTGCGGTTGATGGATATGTCGGGGAAGGTGTTGTCGACTTCTGTCTTGACGCTTGTGGCGGGTGTCAATACGTTTGTTTTGCCGGGGACGTCGGGGTTGGCTGCGGGGGTATATCTTGTTTCTTTGGTTGGATCGCAGGTGCGGGAGACGGTGAAGGTGGTGAAGGAGTGATGCGCCGGGGTTGATCGGAGGCGGACGGAGGATGTATCGAAAGCGGACAAGGGTGGGGGTGAATGGCTTGGTAAGCGGCTGAGGAACAGTCGGTTGGGGGATTGGCATTTTTTTGGGTGCAGGGAGGGAGTATGTTGACCAACTACCTCAAAGCGGCCTGGCGGCGGCTGCGCAACGACAAAGGATTCTTCTTGCTGAACTTTTCGGGACTATACATCAGCGTGACCGCGTGCTTGCTGATCGCCTTGCTGATCATCTACGAGACCAGCTTCGATAAGAACACGCCCGACGGCATGCAGGTCTACCGCGTCGTGAATCAAACCCAGGATGACCATGGGCCGAAGAATCAGGCCGTGACGCCTTATCCCCTTGCACGGGCGCTGCGGGCAGCGATGCCGGGGGCTTTGGTCAGCCAGATCGATTACGATAAGGAAAGTGGCATCCAGCTGCCGGGACAACAGATCATGAAAGCCGGCGCCGTCGTCTTCGTCGATAGCGTTTTTCCGAGACTCTTTCCCTTGAAGGTCCTGGCGGGTAGCTTACAGCATGCCCTCGCCGACAAAGGCTATGCGGTACTTACGCAAAGCACGGCGAAGCGCTTTTTTGGGACTGCCGATCCTATTGGGAAGCAATTTAAACTGAATAGCGAGCTGGATCTTTCGGTGGCGGCGGTAGTGGCCGATCCCGTGCCCAACACTCATCTGCCCTACGACCTTCTGGTTTCCTACGCCTCGTTCAGTAAAGACTTTATCGGCGGTTTTTCGCTGGATCAGTGGTCGCTGACCGCCTCGGGCTATACGTATGTGGGCCTGAGCGGCGGCGGTATCCGGGCCCAGGTGGCGCATACCGAACGCATCCTCGGCGATCTCATCAAAGAGAACCTCGTCAGCAAAGACCCGACGAACAAGACGCATCTCGTGCTGCAACCGCTGCGGGCGATCCACTACAATACCGACTTCGCCGATAGCAATCCGGCTTATACCATCAACAGCTCGTATCTTACGCTGCTGGCGGCGATCGGTTTGTTCCTGATCCTCGCCGCGTGTATCAACTATACCAACCTGTCCACGGCGCTTGCGTTGAAGAAATCCAAAGAGGTGGGCATCCGCAAGACGCTTGGCGCGACGCGTGTCGAGCTGATGCGGCAGATGCTCACAGAGACCTTTGTGCTGACGGGTCTTGTGGTTGGCGCCGCGGCGGCGACGGCGGGATTTTTTCTCCCATCGCTGAATCACTTTCTCGACAAACAGATCCCTACTGCCTGGCTGGGATGGATGAGCGTCGCGTTCCTTCTGGTGCTTTGGGTGCTGGTGTCCATCTTGAGCGGTATCTATCCCGCCTTCGTGTTGTCGCGGTTCAACCCGGTGACGGCGCTGAAGAGCAAGGTCTCCACACCAAAAGCTTCCCTATTGTTCCTGCGGCGTGGTTTGGTAGTCTTTCAGTTTATGACGGCGCAGATACTGATCATTTGCGCCTTCGTGGTGAGCCGGCAGATGCAGTATGTACGCACCCAGCCGCTGGGCTTTAACAAGAACCTGGTGGTCGACGTCGGCGTCGATAACAAGCCGGATAAGATACGCGCCCTGCGCAGCCGGCTGGAGAATATTCCGGGCATCGGCAAGTTCTCCTTCTCGCTGGGCGCGCCCGTCGCGGATAATACGGCGGGCACGGGTTTTAACCGGCGCGAACTCTTCAAGACAAAACCGATGTCTGTCAACGTGAAGGCAGCAGACCGGAACTATCTCGATGTCTATGGCCTGCAGCTGCTGGCCGGCCGATGGTTCAACGAGGGCGACGAGCTTAAAGTCGCGCACGACGTACCCGATTCGCTGAAGCAGTATGCCTTTGTGCTCAACGAGACGGCGGTTCGCGCACTGGGCTACCGGACGCCGCAGGAGGCGATCGGCCAGATGGTCACCTTTGGGTTCAACGATGTTGCCGCGCCGGTGATCGGTGTCGTCAAAGACTTTCATGTGGCGTCGATGCGGACGGCGGTGATGCCGGTGATCCTGGTGCCTTTGCCCTTTTTTTATTACAATGTAGGTATCCAGCTGTCGCGCGGCTATACTCCCGCCACTATGGACGCGATCGAGAAGGCTTTCCATGCCGTGTATCCCGATGCGATCTTCGACGCGCGTTTTCTCGATGCGGATGTGGATGCGCTTTATAAAGACGACCGGCGTACACAGCAGCTTTTCGAGCTGTTCACGGGTTTGTCCATTGCGATCAATATCCTTGGGCTCCTGGGGCTGCTGGCCTTTATGATCGAGCAGAAGACCAAAGAGGTGGGGATACGCAAGGTGCTGGGGGCTTCTGTTCGCGATATCTCATTTTTGCTTACGCGCGATTTTTTGCGGTTGATCGGGATCGCCTTTTTGGTGGCGGCGCCGTTGGCGGCTTTGCTGATGACGCGGTGGTTGAACGATTTTGCTTACCGGACTTCGCTGGGCTGGGAGGTATTTGCGGGGGCGCTTTTCTGTACGGTGATGGTGACTGGTGTGGCGGTGTCTTTTCAGACTTTGCGGGCGGCGGTGCGGAATCCGGTGAGGGCGCTGAGGAGTGAGTAGGGAGCACTTGTGGGACTGTAATCGCAAATTAATTGGTGTTTGATCAATTAAATTAGTATTTTTGTGTGCACTGATTATTAGTGATTTTGAACTCTCTTGTAAAATGAGAGAGTTCGATGTCGTTGAAAATTAAATTATTGCACATGAACAACGGAAAGGGTGAGGTCCTGATCTATGAAACAGGCGATGCCGGACCTCAAATCGAAGTGAAATTGGAGCAAGAAACTTTATGGCTATCGCAACCACTCATGGCCGATCTATTTGGAAAAGACTTTCGAACCATTGCCAACCACATCAAAAACATCTATGCGGAAGGCGAATTGGAGGAAGACGGGACTGCGACGCTTTTTCAGGTGAGCCAGCAAGAGGGGCAGCGAAAGATAACCCGGGAAATTAAGTTCTATAACCTGGATATGATCCTTTCCGTAGGTTACCGGGTAAGTTCCAAGCGGGGCACCGCTTTCCGGAAATGGGCCAATAATGTTCTCAAAGACTATCTGGTTAAAGGCTATGCGAACAATGAAAAGTTGTTGCGGGAGAAGCATGCGCAGCTGGAATCCCTGAAGAAGGCGGTGGCGTTGATCACGAATGTCACGGGTTCGCAGGCACTTTCGGGCGACGAGGCGGAGGGCCTGCTGCGGGTTTTGACGGATTTTACTTATGCCCTGGACGTGCTCGACAAGTATGATCACCAGGTGCTGGAGATCGAGGCGACTTCGCCGGGGCAGTTGTTTCAGATCACCTATGACTCGGCCATGGGGGCGATCCACAGTTTGCGTGATAAATTCGGCGGGAGCACGTTGTTCGGGAATGAGAAGGATGAGTCGTTTCAGGGGTCGCTGGCGGCAATCTATCAGACCTTTGGCGGTGCGGATCTGTATCCCAGTGTCGAGGAGAAGGCGGCGAATCTACTTTATTTCGTGATCAAGAATCATTCGTTCTCGGATGGTAATAAGCGGATCGCTGCTTTTTTGTTCGTTTGGTTTTTGGAGAAGAATGGCATTCTCTATCGGCCGGATGGTTCGCGCAAACTGGCGGATAATGCGCTGGTCGCTTTGACGCTGATGATCGCCGAGAGTAAGCCGGAGGAGAAAGAGGTGATGGCGAAGGTGGTGGTGAGTTTGATCAATGGGTATAATT